>JAFAHQ010000364.1 GCA_019237135.1 Alphaproteobacteria bacterium | reverse complement strand
TTCGGGGACGATCCAGAACGGCTTTTGCCCGCGCGCGACGCGCTCGAAATTGTCGAAGGCGTTGCGCCAGCGCTTCCAGTGATTGTCCCAGGTCGGCCCGGCGGCGTGCGGGCTGAAGATGACGTTCTTCAAGCCGAACATCTCATGGTCGGGCTTTGGCGGCTCTTCAACCATCACGTCGAGACCGGCCCCCATGATCTTTTCGTCGCGCAGCGCCATGAAGAGCGCCTTTTCGTCGACGACCGGACCGCGGCACGTGTTGATCAGGATCGCGGTCGGCTTCATCATCGCGAGCTCGCGCTCGCCGATCAGATTGCGCGTCGACCTGTCGAGCGGCACGTGCAAAGTGACGATGTCGGAGGTCTTCAGCAGCTCGGGAAACAGCGAAAAACGCACACCGAGCGCATCCTCCTGGTCTCCGGTCATGCGGTGGATGTCGTAATATTTGATATGCATGTCGAAGGCCTTGGCTCGGCGCGCGACCTTCTTGCCGATATTGCCGAGGCCGATGATGCCGAGCGTCTTGTCCTCGAGCTCGTAGAGTTTTGTCTGGTTGAAATCGTTGCCGCGCCAGCGACCGGACGCCACCCCTTCGTGCAGCCAGATCAGCCGGCGGCACACCGCCAGCATCAGCAGCATCGCGTGCTCGGCGACGGCCGTCGCGTTGGCGCCGCCATTGTTGCAGATCGGCACCCCGGCCGCCCGTGCCGCTTCGAGGTCGTAGGTGTTGTAGCCGGCGCTCAAGGTCTGGACGATCCTGAGCTTGGGTGCGGCCTGGTAGAATTCGGTCCCGTGTTTGAACTGACCGGCGCCGATGTAGTATTCGGTATCCTTCAGCAGGTCGAGGAACTCCGGCCGGCCATGCGGGGCGGTGGCCAGCTCCCAACCGGTTGGCAACAACTCATGGGCGATGGCGAGGGTTTCCGGGGAATGCGTGCTGGGGGTCAGGATGCGAGGCATGCTGCGTCTCCTCTTTTGGCGGGATTGTCGCGTGTCTAAGCTAAGAACCCCATCGTAACGATAGCTTGCGATCGTCGTCAAATTAGCGAGGGAGAACAGTCATGCCGGTGTCGCTCACAGACCGTTTTCAGAACCTTCACGAATTCATCAAGCAAGCGCGCACCAACCTCAACCGCAATGCCTGGGATTACCTGATCGGCGCCTCGGAGACCGAGACAAGCGTGGCGCGCAACCGTATGGCGCTCGATTCGCTCGCCTTCCGCCCGCGGGTGCTGTGTGACGTCAGCAAGATCGACTGCAGCGCCAGCCTGTTCGGCAGAAAGCTGCGCATCCCGGTGCTGCTGGCACCGGTCGGCTCGCTCGAGAGCTTCGAGCCGGGCGGCGGCGCCACCGTGGCCAAGGCGGCGACCGAGTTCGGCAACGGCATGATCCTGAGCTGTGTCTCGGAGCCGGGCCTCGAGGCTACGGCCGAGGCCTCGGGCGACGGCTTCAAGATCTTCCAGCTCTATGTGCTCGGCGATGCGAACTGGGTCGACGACCAGTTTCGCGGCGCGATCGGCGCCGGCTACGACGCCTTCTGCATTACTGTCGACACCGACCGGTACAGCCGGCGCGAGCGCGACCTTGCCAAGCGCCATGAGCGCCGCCGGGCCGGCGGCCAGGTCGTCACGGGCGACGCCCGCGTCCATCAGGCGCGGTTCAACTGGCGCGATGTCGAACGCGTTAAGGCGAAATTCGACATCCCGCTGATTTTGAAAGGCATCGCCACGGTCGAGGACGCGCGCCGTGCGGTCGAGCTCGGCATCGATTGCGTCTATGTCTCGAACCACGGCGGCCGCCAGCTCGACCACGTGCTGGGCTCGATCGACGTCTTGCCGGAAATCGTCGAGGTGGTCGGCGGCAAGGCGCGCATCATCGTCGACGGCGGGATCAGCCGCGGCACCGATGTTGTGAAGGCGATGATCGCGGGCGCGGACGCGGTCGCGGTCGGCCGGCTCTATGTTTATGGCCTGGCCGCGGCCGGCGGCCCGGGCATCGTGCGCCTGCTCGAAATCCTCGAACACGAGATCACGATCTGTCTCGCGCTCCTCGGCGTCACCAGTTTCGCGGCCCTCGACAAATCCTATATCGCCCCGGCAAGGCCGGTCACCACGCCGCACGTGCAC
>JAFAHQ010000351.1 GCA_019237135.1 Alphaproteobacteria bacterium | reverse complement strand
CGGCAAATCGCAGCGTAGGCTGATCGGGATCATCCGACAGCGCGCCGGTCGGGCATGCTGATACACATGAGAGGCAGAGCGTGCAGCCCTCGACATTGATCTCGACAGTGCCGAATGGCGCCCCGACGGGCAGCGCGATGATGTCGGTGGGCGCTGGGCCTACGCGATGGAGTTCCCTGAGCGCGAACCGCAGCACGTCGCGCTTGCCTCCTACCGGCTCGAAGGTCGCGGGCCGCGATACACTTTCGCCGGGTTTGATCGCACTCAGCGCTTCCCCGAGTGCAAACGGATCATCGGTCTCGATCGTCGCGAGCCGTTCGCCTAGGAGGCCGAGGCCAGCGAGGATCGATTCAGCGAGGGCGATTGTGCTGTACAAACCGGCGAGGTCGCGGCGCGGCCTGGCGCGCAGGATCACGCGCACAGCCACCGCGCCGTAGGCGAAAGCCGCGGCGATCAATTCCAGGCCGATCTGCGTCACTTCGTTGACGGCAAATGGCAGCACGTTCGCTGGCAGTCCGTCGCCATGACGAGCGAGTGCCTCGATCAGCGCACCGCCATGATCCTCATCGTGGAGGAGAAGAATGGGTGAGACACCACCAGCGGCGCGATAGACCAAAAACAGCGTGCGCAGCTTGCGCATTAACGCATCGGCGGGTGGAAACGCGTAACTAGCCGCCCCCGTTGGGCAGGCCGCCGCGCATTGGCCGCAGCCGGCGCAAATTTTGTCGTTGATCGCTACGTGATCGCCGGCCGGCGCGATGGCGCTGGTCGGACAGAGGTCGAGGCAGCGGCGACAGCCGACGATTTGCGACCGGGAGTGGGCACAAAGATCCGCTGTGAATGTCACGTAACGCGGCTTGTCGAAGGCGCCGACAAGATCGCGCGCGCGCAACACCGCCCTGAGCACGGCAACGGAATCGCCGGGATCGGCGCGGAGGTAACCGTCGCGGAGGTCCGCGGCTGGGAACAGCGGCGGGCCGCCCGAGATATCGAGGAGTATGTCGCAGCGCGATACCGCGCCGTCTCGCGCCGGTCCGAAGGTCAAGGCACCGCGTGAGGACGGTCGCGGCGCGGCGTAATCATCAACAATGATCTCGAACGCGCCGAGATGGCCCTTCGCGGCGCGGATCGTACCCTTGACGATCGGAAATTCGGTGGTGCGCGGCGGTGTCAGGTCATCGGGCCGTGTGATAAGCGCGGTGATGTTGAGATGCTCCTTGAGCAGATTCGCCACCTCGGACGCCCGCTCACCGCGTCCGTAAACGAGAGCAACTCCGGCGCTTTCGAGATGAGTGAAGGGAACATCCGGCATCGCGGTTGCGGCAGCCGCCATGAGCGCTGCCATCTTTGGTCCGGCCTTCTTGGCTTCGGCGGACCAGCCCGCAGTTTCGCGTATGTTGGCAAAGGCTACATCGCTCGCGCCTTCGGCGGCGACCTCTCGGAACAACGGCGCTTCCTGAGTGCAGCCGATCGTGATCGGAACACCCGATCCCAAGAGCGCGCGAACACGTTCGAGCTCGGCTCGACAAAGTTGCTGGCCGTTGACGATTTCGGCTCGGCGGCATCCACGCTCGAGCGCACCCACATCGAGCGGCATCGTGTCTTCACACGAACAAACGACAAGGGTCCGCCGATCAGACATCAATTTGCTCGTCAGGCGCGATGCGCCGGTGGGACTGACCGCGACCTGACGTTATCTTGTTTCCAGCTCGCACGTAAGGACATAATCGAAAATGCAGTGGGACCAGCGCCGCCGAATCAGCAAGCACAATATGCGCAGGCTCGACCTGCCGCCGCCGTTCCGGCTGGTGGTGCTGCGCGAGGTGGGCGATGCCTTCGCCCATGCCTGTGTTCATGCCGCTGAACTGGGTGCCGGAACGCTGGTTTTCGTCGGTCGTTTCGACCTCGCCGAGTTCGCTGTCGTCCTGGAGCCAGAGGAGCCGCTCGCATCTGCACGCCGGGCGTTTTACGTCTGCATGGCCGCGCTCGGCGATGCTCTGGCGGCGCGGGCGCCGCCGGAAAAGCCGATCGTCATTGAATGGCCGGACGCAATCTATGTCGATCGGGGCCTCATCGGCGGTGGGCGGCTCGCTTGGCCCGATGCCAATGAGCACAAGGCGCCGGATTGGCTTGTCTTTGGCGCCGCGATTCGCGTTGTTTCCCCGTGCCCGCAGCAAGCCGGGCTGCATCCGCTTTCGACCGCGCTTGCAGAAGAGAGTTTTGGCGATGTCAGTGCTGACCGGGTCGTCGAAGGCTTCGCCCGTCATCTGATGGTTGCCGTCGATCGTTGGCAGGAGGATGGGTTCACCTCCATTGCCAGGGAATACATTTCGAAACTGCAGCCGGAGAACGGAGCGCGTTACGACATCGGCGAGAACGGCGATCTTGCTGTTCGGCGTGTCGGCGGAACGGTCGAGCACCGGCTTCTGCTGCCGGTCCTGAAAATGCCTTCATGGCTCGATCCGAGGACCGGCGGACCGCGTCTGTGAAGCTGCTGCGCACGGCAGACGAATGAAGGACTTTTGGCTCTCCTGCGGCCATCATCTGACCGATCGCGACGCGGATGGCTGGTTGCTGGTCACCGACGAATTTCTGAAAGCCTATCTGGCACGGCCGGAGCTGGCTCCGCCGCCCGAAGCTTGCGCCGTCGAGCGGGGCGTGCACACGGCGCTCCTGGCCGATCCGCGCCGCCCTGTGAGCAGCGACCAGATCGCGGCAATTGCAGACGAGGACGCCCGGGAAAATTGGCGGCTAATGATCGGCTTTCGCGATCACCTGTTGGGTCACCATACGCTGGAGGCGGCTTATCTCGACCTCATACGCCGCAAAGTCGGCAACACGCCGCCGCTCTTTCTCAACCAGCTCGTTCACGTGATTCTGCGCAACGCGCTCGACGGCTGCGGCGACCCGTTCATAATGCGTGCGGCGGAGCTGTTCTTTCGACCGCAACGGATGACGATGCATCAAGAGGCGCTGATCGCCGCCGACGAGGAGACCATCGCCGGCGCGAACCCGGCGCCATTGTCGCCTCTCGTGTCGATGCTCGGCATTCCAACGGGAGCTCAGATCGACATTCTGACGGACGACAATGCTCAGAGTTATTGGGGTCGAAGCGACCTTTTCGACATGGCGCTCGATCTGACAGTAGGTCACCGCGGACTGGCCGCACTGGGCGAGGTCATCGAGCGGTGGGTGCAGCACATGTTATCCGTAGTCGTCGCGGTCGAGCCGCTGAGCGAAATGCGCGACGTTCCGCTGACCTGGTATGTCGGCCTCGATGCCGAAGGCACGCACATTGGTGATGCATTGTGGCACGGTTGGGAGCTCGATGAGGCAACGCAAAGCCGCGTCGTTGCCCTATACCGTCTGACATTCCGCAATCCGGATCCGGCCGCGGCGTTGATCGGGGATGACCCGGTTTATCTCATTCTGGCGATGACGGCCGACAAGGCGATGCGCATGAAGGCGCAGAATCTGTTGACAGGCTTGCCCGCGCCGCGTCCGGTGGCGCTGAGATGAGCACGGTCGCGCCATTGCTTCGCATTCCCGTTGGCGTCGTGGTCGAGCGTCGCAAGGCCGCCTCGCCATGGGCTGAGGTCATCTGGCGGCCGGTCGCGGTGCTTGGCGGCGTGCCCGATGCGGCTGCCTGGACGCCGCTGGCCATCGACGCAGAAACGGCGACCTTCTATGCTGGTGAGGCCGAGATCGAGCTCTATCGCTCGGAGGCCGATAACTACCGCAGAAATCTTGCATCGGCAGAGCCGGCTGTATGGGTAGCACTGCAAGAGACCGGCGGCGATCCGCCCTATGCAGTCGCAGCCGTTACTGCCGATCCAGCCGAGGGAGAAGGCTTGACCGAGCCGGGTCAAGGAATCATCGAAGCCGTCGCGATGCCCGAGCCGTTGCGTCTCACAATTGGCGCTTTCGTCGCCGAGCACCATGTCGAGCGAGTGTTTGAGAGGCGCAAGCGCGATCGCGCCGATCCGGAAGCGCTGGCGCGGCACGACTCGCGGTACAGAAAACGACGATGAGCGCTGACGAAAGCTTTCTTGCGCGATGGGCTCGCCGCAAACGCGCCGCGGCCACAAACGCAGCCGGCCAACCGCAGCCGAAGGATACAGAGAACCGGGTTGCCCCGGAAGCCGCCGCGGCCTCTCTCTCCCCGGGAGAAACTCAGTCGCTCATCGATCCCGAGAGCTTGCCCTCGATCGAGACGATTGGCGCAGGGTCCGACATCCGGCCCTTTCTGGCTAAGGGCGTTCCCGAGCATTTGACGCGTGCGGCACTGCGCCGTGCCTGGTCGGCCGATCCCGCGATCCGCAACTTCATCGGTCTGTCCGAAAATTCGTGGGACTTCAATTCGCCTAGCGCCGTACCGGGCTTCGGCTCTCTGACCATCGAAGACGCTCGCCGGCTTCTGGCGCGGGTCGCCGAAGACGCGGAAGCCTTCGGCCCGGGCCACCCGGCAGCCGAGCGGCTAGCGATCAGCGAACCTCTGACGACAACTGATCCCGATCAAATGAAGCCTGGCTCCGGCACCGACGCCGATCACGCAAGCCTGATGCCGCGTGATCGGAAAGGCGATATTGCAGTGCAGCATGAAAGACAAGAGCGCGAATCCCGCCTCGTATTGCCGCGTCGTCGTCATGGCGGCGCGCTCCCTGACTGAACTTTTTTCCATAGCCTCAGGCTATTGACCAAAATATTAACGGGGTATAACTCTGTCGGAGGACAGGGCAGAACCGTGGTTTCGGGCTTTTCATGAGCGACCCGGGGCTCAACGAAGCGATCCGCGCTGCTGGCGGCATTACCGAGCTGGCGCGTAGGATCAGCATCTCTCAACCATCCGTCTCCAACTGGTCGCGGGTCCCGGCCGAGCGGGTGCTGGCGGTGGAAGCCGCGACCGGGGTTGCGCGTGCGATTTTGCGACCGGATCTTTACGGTGACAATTTCGGTCAGCCCGATGAGGTGGACGCCGCACGGGCCCGCGAATACGCGCTGCTCGCAACGCTGTTTGCGCGTGCCCCGGACGCAGCGTTTCTCAGACAGATCGCCCGCCTTCGCGGCGATGACACGCCGCTCGGTTCTGCGCACGCTGCGCTGGCAGAAGCTGCGGACAGGGCGAGCGCCGGAGAGGTGGCGCGCGAGTTTTTTGATCTCTTCATCGGCGTCGGGCGCGGCGAGCTGTTGCCCTATGGTTCATATTATCTGACCGGTTTTCTCAACGAGCGTCCGTTGGCTCGCTTGCGCCAGGATCTGCGTGCACTCGGCATCGAACGCGTCGAGACGCAATGCGAGCCCGAAGACCACGCTGCCATTCTCTGCGAGATCATGGCGGGTCTGATTGGCGGGCCGTTCCCAGCGGCAATGGACATGCAACGGCAGGTTTTCGAGAAGCATCTCTCTCCGTGGATCGGACGCTTCTTCGCCGATCTGACGATTGCCGAGGCTGCCGATTTCTACCGCTATGTCGGCGCTGTCGGGCGTCTGTTCATCGAGATCGAAACAGAGGGATTCGCATTGCCCGAGTGAGCGGGCGCGCAAAGATTGGAGGACGCAACTGTGAAAGCGCAAGGCGGGCTCAGCTTGGGGCGTCGTCAATTCTTTCACGTGCTCGGTGCCGGTACGGCGGCGGGCGCAGTAGGATCTTTGGCGACTGAAGCAGTGGCCGACAGCGAGAGCAACGACGAAAAACGCAAGGCTCGATATAAGGAAACCGACGAGGTCAAGACCTATTACCGCGTCAACCGCTATCCGCGCTAAGGGAGGCACCGTGCTGATCAAAAGAACGGAACGTCAGGCTCGGCGCGGGGAGCTGGCCACGTTCGCAAGCCAATCGGATCGCGGCCTCGACCGCCGCGCCTTTCTGCGCCGCTCGGGCCTCGTCGCCGGCGGTCTCGGGGCACTGGGCACGTTGCCGCTTGCCAGCGTGCGCCGAGCCGAGGCAGGACCGCCCCCGGCCGCCGGCGCACAGGCGGCGATCCGCAAGAGTGTCTGCACGCATTGCTCGGTCGGCTGCACTGTTACCGCCGAGGTCGCTAACGGCGTGTGGATCGGGCAAGAGCCGAGCTGGGACAGCCCGATCAATCGCGGGTCGCACTGCGCCAAAGGCGCCTCGGTGCGCGAGCTTGTCTCCGGGGAGCGGCGGCTCAAATATCCGCTGAAGCTCGTCGATGGACAATGGACCCGAGCCAATTGGGATCAGACCATCAACGAGATTGGCGACCGGCTGATGGCGATCCGCGAACAATCGGGTCCGGACTCAGTCTACTGGCTCGGCTCAGCGAAATTCACCAATGAGGGCGCTTATCTCTTCCGTAAGCTCGGCGCCTTCTGGGGGACCAACAACACCGATCACCAGGCGCGCATCTGCCATTCGACGACCGTCACCGGCGTAGCCAACACCTGGGGCTACGGCGCGATGACCAACAGCTACAATGATATTCGCAACGCAAAAACGCAGATCATCTGGGGAGGCAATCCGGCCGAAGCCCACCCGGTGTCGTTGCAACATCTGCTTGAGGGCGCCGAACTCAACAACGCGAATGTCGTCGTCGTCGACCCGCGCATGACCCGCACGGCCGCGCACGCGACCGAATATGTGCGGTTGCGGCCGGGCACCGATATTCCGGTGCTGTACGGAATGATGTGGCACATCCTGCATAATGGCTGGGAGGACAAAGAGTTCATCGCGCAGCGAGTCTACGGCTTCGAAGATGTCCGCAAGGAAATTGAAAAGTGGACGCCCGAAGAAGTCGAGCGCGTCTCCGGCGTACCCGGCGAGCAGCTCAAGCGAGTCGCCCAGATGTTCGCCACCGAGAAACCGGCGACCCTGATCTGGTGCATGGGGCAGACCCAGCACACTGTCGGTACCGCCAATGTCCGGGCGAGCTGCATCGCGCTGCTCCTTACCGGCAACGTCGGCAAACCGGGAACCGGCGCTAACATCTTCCGCGGCCACGACAATGTGCAGGGTGCCACCGATGTCGGGCTCGATATCGTGACCCTGCCATTCTACTACGGGCTCGCCGAGGGTGCGTGGCGTCACTGGGGACGCGTCTGGGAGGTCGAATACGATTACCTGCAGTCCCGTTTTGAATCCAAGAAGATCATGGAGACGCCCGGCATCCCGCTGACCCGTTGGTTCGATGCGGTCCTGCTGCCGAAGGACCAGGTCGAGCAGAAGGACAACGTACGGGCGATGTTTGTACAAGGACACGCCAGCAACAGCATCACCCGGATCCCGGAGTCGCTAAAAGGCTTGCAAAAGCTCGATCTGCTGGTGGTGGCCGATCCGCACCCCACGACCTGGGCATCGCTGGCGGTCGAGGCGGGTCGCAAGGACAACATGTACCTGTTGCCTGCCTGCACTCAATTCGAGGCCTCGGGCTCGCGCGTCGCGTCGAATCGCTCACTACAGTGGGGTGAGCAGATCGTCAAACCGATCTTCGAGTCGAAAAACGATCTCGAGATCATGTACTTGGTAGCCAAGAAGCTCGGTTTTGCGG
>JAFAHQ010000283.1 GCA_019237135.1 Alphaproteobacteria bacterium | reverse complement strand
CATCGAGGCGTACGATTTCCTGCTGTACGTCCTCGTGGCGCCGCTCGTCTTCGCGAAGCTGTATTTCCCGGAATCGGACCCGCTGGTCGGGATCTTGCAGGCCTTTGGCATCTACGCCGTCGGCTTTTATCGCCCGCCCGGTCGGCGCGGCGCTGTTCGGGCATTACGGGGACCGCATCGGGCGCAAAGTGACGTTGATCGCGACGTTGCTGTTGACCGGTCTCTCGACCTTCGCCGTTGGTTTCGTCCCGGGCTATGCCTCGATCGGCATCTGGGGTGCCGTCATCTTGACCACCGTCCGATTTATTCAGGGTCTCGGTATCGGCGGCGACTGGGGTGGCGCGACCCTGATGGCGATGGAATGGGCGCGCACCAATGCTCATCGCGGCTTTATCACCTCCTGGACGCAGTGGGGCGGCCCGGCCGGATTTTTCTTCGCCAACCTGGCGGTGCTGGCTTTCAGCGCGATCTCCGGGGATCAGTTCCTGACATGGGGTTGGCGCGTCCCGTTCTGGCTCTCGATCGTCATGGTCGGGATCGGGCTCTATATCCGCCTCGGCATATTCGAGACACCGGTTTTCCGGCGAATTCTGGAAGAACGCCGTGTCGAACGCACGCCGGTCATCGAGGTGATCAAACGGCAGCCGAAGCTGATCATCCTGACCGCGCTGGCAAGGATGGCGGAACAAGCCCCGTTCTATGTTTATGCCGCTTTTGTCTTCGTCTATGGAACGAAGGTCTCCGGTGCCTCGCGCGACTTCCTGCTGACCGCCCTTTTGGTCGCGACCGCCCTATCGGCGATATCAATACCGTTGTCCGGCTACATCTCCGATCGCATCGGCCGCAAGCGGATGTACCTGATCGGCGCGGTCTCGGTCGGGGTGTTCGCCTTTATCTATTTCGCGATGATGAACAGCATGGTTCCGGCACTGATTTTCCTCGCCGTCGTGCTGTCCTTCATTCCGCACGACATGATGTACGGTCCACAGGCGGCATTGATCGCCGAATGCTTCACTGCTCGGCTGCGCTACAGCGGCGCTTCGCTGGGCTTTCACCTCTCCTCGGTCGTCGCCGGCGGTCCGGCGCCGCTGATCGCAACGGCGCTGTTTGCGGCGACCGGATCGGGCTACGCGGTCGCTGCCTATATCGCGTTCTGCGCGGTCGTCAGCGTCAGTGCCACGGTGTTTCTGCCCGACTATACCAACCGCGACATATCGCGGGAGCACGGCACGTCCGACATGTTGGGCCAAGCTGCCGAGGGGTAGCTTCGACCACCGGGGTCGCCGACCGAGGAGAAACGCATGCGGATCGTGGTGATCGGCGCGGGTGGCATCGGCGCGCCTTACGGGGCCTCTCTCGCCAAGGCCGGGGCGGAGGTGACCTTTGTCGCGCGCGGTGCGCATCTGGCTGCGATCCGGGAGAACGGTCTGCGCATCGAGGGAGACCGCGGCGACACTCATATCCGGCCGGCCGAGGCGACCGATGAGATTGCCAGCATCGGCGCCGCCGACTTCGTGCTGTTCTGCGTCAAATTGTGGGACGTCGAGGGGGTAGGCCGACAGCTCCGCGCTATCGTCGGGCCGAGGACCACGGTCGTCCCCTTGCAGAATGGCATAGACGCGACCGAGCGGCTGATCCCGATCCTCGGTCAGGAGGCGGTGATGGGCGGCGTCGCCTTCGTCACCGGCACGATCACGGCACCCGGTGTGGTCCGCCAGACAGGTAGCTATCAGCGCATGACCTTTGGCGAGCTCGACGGCCGGCTCAGCGAGCGCGGCGAGCGCCTACGCGACCTGTGCGAAGGGGCCGGCTTCGAGGGGGTTCTCAGCCCGGACATAAAGGTTCCGATCTGGGAAAAGTTCATTCTTTTGGTGCCGCTCAGCGGACTTCACGCGCTGACCCGGGTGCCCCTCGGCACGTGGCGCGACGACCCCGACCTCTTAGGCCTTTATGAAGACTCCTTGCGCGAAACCGTCGCCGTCGGCCGCGCCGAAGGGGTGAGACTGCCGCCGGACAGCGTTGACAAGGGGCTCGCGACGATGCGCTCGATGCCCCCGCACCATACCACCTCGATGGGGAACGACCTGCTTCGCGGCAACCGGCTCGAGCTACCCTGGTTTGCCGGCAAGGTCGTCGAGCTCGGCCGCCTTCACGGGATCCCGACGCCGGTCAATGGCTTCATCCATGCGGCTTTGAAGCCATACATCAACGGGCCTCCGGTCTAGGGTCAGGCCGGCCCCAGCCATATCGCCGCTGAGCATCGCAAGGCGACCGCAAACGGGCACCTAGCGGACGGGCGCTCGTTGACACTCGTGAGGGGCATCACTATGGTGCGCCGCGTTTCGGCCGCAATACCGCCGAGGCGGGTTTCGGATATTGCGCTTCCCTGAATGAGCGAGGGCAATCCGCCCGATCCGCTGGCGCGGCTCGGCGAAGAGATCGAAAAGGCGCGGGCGGAGCGCGTCCGGAGGCCCGTGGTTCGGGACCGCGCGGTTCTGCAACAGGGACTCGGCCTTGGCTTTCGCATCGGCATCGAGCTCGTCGTCGCGGTGGTCGTCGCGACCGGTATCGGCTGGGCGATCGATCGCTGGCTCGGCACGCGGCCTTGGGGGATGATCGTGCTGTTCTTCCTGGGGGTCGCTGCCGGCATGCTGAATGTTTATCGCGCGGTGACCGGCGTCAGCCGCGCCGTAGGTTATCGGCCGCCCGATGCCGGGGCGACGACAGGAGAGAAGCGGTCGGACGACGAGGATTGCTGAATGGCCCTCGAGATCCGACCCCTCGAGCAATTCAAGATCGATCGGCTGATCCCGATCCACATCGGGGGCGTCGACGTCTCCTATACCAATGCGGCCTTTCTGATGACGATCGCGGTGCTGCTGATCACGGCGCTCCTCGTATTCGGCACGCGTAAGCGCGCGCTCGTCCCCGGCCGATGGCAGTCGATCGCCGAGATGAGCTATGAGTTTGTCGCCGATATGGTCGAGACCAATGTCGGGCACGGCGGCCAGGAATTCTTTCCGTTCGTCTTCACCCTCTTTATGTTCATTCTGTTCGCCAATTTCCTGGGGTTGGTTCCCTACAGCTACACCGTCACCAGCCAGATTATCGTCACCTTTGCGCTCGCGGCAGTGGTGTTCATTGGAGTGACGATTATCGGCATCGTCCGGCATGGCTTTCATTTCCTACGCCTTTTCGTCCCACAGGGGGTGCCGGCGGCGCTGCTGCTGCTGCTCGTGCCGATCGAGCTGTTGTCCTATTGTATCCGCCCGTTCACATTGGCAATCCGGCTCTTCGCCAACATGCTGGCCGGGCACACGATGCTGGCGATCTTTGGCGGGTTTGCCGCGAGCCTCGGTCTCCTCGGCATCTTCCCGATGGGCATCGACATCCTGATCGTCGCTCTCGAGGTGCTGGTGGCCGCACTGCAGGCCTATGTATTCGCGATACTCACCTGCCTCTACCTTAGCGACGCGATCAACCTGCACTGAGCCGTTTTCCCCGTCCCTTAACTCACGGAAAATCACATGGATCTCTCTTCCGCCAAAATGATCGGAGCCGGTCTTGCCTGCATTGCCCTGGTCGGGGCCGGCATTGGCATCGGCAATGTGTTCTCGGCGCTGATCAGCTCGGTCGCCCGCAACCCGGCGGCGCAGGGGCAGGTTCAGCCTTTCGCATTTCTCGGCTTTGCACTGGCCGAGGCGACTGGCCTCTTCGGCCTCGCTATCGCGTTCCTGATCCTGTTTGTCTTCTGAGACCTGTCGGCAAAGGCGCGAACAGCCATGCCGCAACTCGACGTATCGACGTTCGCACCGCAGCTTGTCTGGCTGGCGATTACTTTTATCGTACTGTACGTCTTGATGTCGAAACTCGGGTTGCCGCGGGTCAGTGGGATCATCGAGGCGCGGCGCAAGCGGCTCGACGACGACCTCGCCCGCGCGGCCGAGACAAAGGCGGAGGCAGAGGCGGTCCTCGCCGCCTATCAGAAGGCAATGGCCGAGGCTCGAGCCCAGGCGCAGGCGGCCATCAAGGAACGCACCGAGCAGTTCGCAGCCGAAGCCGCCGACCGACAACGGCGGCTCGCCGAAGCGCTCGCCGAGCAGACAAGGGCGGCCGAACGGGAGATCGGGGCCGCAAAAGACCGCGCATTCGCCGAGATCCGCGACGTCGCCGTCGACGTCGCCCGTTCGATCACCGAGAAGCTGACCGGTTCCCCCGCTGACGAAGGAAAACTGGGCCCCGCAGTCGACCGCGCGTTAACAGAGCGAGCGGGCTGACGATGCACCTTTTTACCGAGCCAGAGGTCTGGGTCCTCCTGGCTGTCGTGCTGTTCGTGGCAGGCGTCTGGAAGCCTGCGCGAAGGTCGATCCTCGGGGCGCTCGACGCCCGCGCCGTACGCATCCGAGACGAGCTCGATGCGGCGCGGAGACTTCGCGAGGAGGCTCAGCAGGCGCTCGCCGCCTACCAGAAGCAACAGCAGGAGGGTGCCGCGCAAGCCGAAGCGATCCTCGCCCATGCCCGGTCCGAGGCCGAGCGGATCGCTGCACAGGCGGCCCGCGACCTCGAAGAGACATTGGAGCGGCGCCGGCGACTGGCACAGGAGCGTATTGCCCAGGAGGAGGCGAAGGCGCTCGCCGAAATCCGAGCCATTACCGTCGACGTAGCGATTTCGGCCGCCCGGCAAGTCATCGTCACCGAACTCGACGAAGGACGCGGCTCGGCACTGATCGATGTTGCGATCGCCGCACTGCCGCATCAGCTGCAGTAAATTTAGCGCAGCGGTCGAAAGAATTCGCGCACTTCATTGGCGAGAGCTTCCGGCTGCTCCAGCGCGGCGAAATGACCGCCGCGTGGCATGACACTCCAGCGCCGAATGTCGGTGTAGGTTCGCGCTGCCAGTGAGCGGGGCGGACGCAGGATCTCGCGCGGAAACTCGGCATATCCGGTCGGGACGTCGACGGTTCGGCCTTCGGGTATCGGCCACGGCCGATGCATGCGCGCGTAGTACGGCCAGAACGACGAACCGATCGCGCCGGTGAACCAGTAGAAGCTGATATTGGCGAGCAATCTGTCACGACTGAATGCGGTTTCGACATTGCCGCCGCAATCCGACCAGGCACGGAATTTCTCGATGATCCAGGCCGCAAGGCCCGCCGGCGAATCGGTGAGCCCAAAGGCGAGCGTCTGCGGCCGCGTCCCTTGGATCCACTGATAGCCCGTCTCCTCGCGCAGCCACTGAACGAGCTCCTCCGCGTAGGCCTTCTCTTCCGGCGGCGCATCGGCTGCAGGCTGCTGATCGCGCCGGACCGCCAGCAGATTGACGTGAATGCCGATCAGCTTTTCCGGATGCACGCAGCCCAAGCGCGCGGCGGTGATCGCGCCCCAATCGCCGCCTTGTACGGCAAAACGCGAAAGGCCCAGCGCGTCGTGCATCAGCTCGGCCATGCAGTCGGCGATCTCCTCGATGCCAAAGCGCGGCTGTCCGGGTTTGAAGGACAGGCCGTAGCCGGGAAGCGAAGGCGCCACGATCGTAAACGCATCCGCGGGATCGCCACCAAAATGCGCCGGGTCAGTCAGGCGAGGGATAAGCTCGAGGAACTCGAAAACCGAACCCGGCCAGCCGTGCAAAAGCAGCAACGGGCACGGCGCCGGCCCTTTTCCGGTGACATGCAGGAAATGGAGGTCGATGCCGCGCAGCGGCACCTTGTATTGCGGAAACGCATTAAGCCGCGCCTCCTCGACCCGCCAGTCGAACGCCGTGCGCCAATATTCGGCGAGCTGCTGCAGATAGCCGACATCGGTGCCGTAGGCCCAGGGTAAGCCAGGCGCCTGGTCGGGATACCGCGTGCGCGCCAGTCGTTCGTGCAGATCGGCGAGGGCCTCGTCCGGAACGGCGAGGGTGAATGGTTGTGGTTGAGTTGCCATCTCCCCTCGCTCCGATGCAGAACCTACGCGGCTGTGACCCGCTGCCGTCCCATCACGAGTTGCGCGACACGGACAAGATCGGCCTTGCCCGACCCGAGGACGGGCAGCTTGTCGACGACCATTACCTCGGCCGGGGCCATCAGATCGGACACACCCGTGGCTTTTACATAGGATTGGAATGCGGCGCGCGTTGCGTCCTTTTTCTCGGTGACCAGCACGAGCCGTTCGCCGCGCCGCGGATCAGGTTGCGCAACCACCGCGGACGGAGCGTCCACCCAAAGCTCGGACGCCATGTTCTCTACCGCCGCAAGCGAGATCATTTCTCCACCGATCTTGGCAAAGCGCTTGGCCCGGCCCTTAATCGTGACAAATCCTTCGCGATCGATCGTCACGATATCGCCGGTGTCGTGCCAGCCTTCTTCCGGCGGCACCAGTACGCCCGGCCGATCCGCCTTGAGGTAACCGAGCATAATGTTGGGGCCGCGTACGTAGAGCCGTCCACCTTCCTCTATCCCTGCGACCGGATCGAGCTTCGCTTCGATGCCGGGCAGCAACCGCCCGACCGTGCCGAAACGGTTGAACATCGGCGTGTTGAGTGCCAGCGCGGGCGCCGTTTCGGTGACCCCGTAGCCCTCGAGGATGCGCAGGCCAAATTTCTCGGCCCAGAGCCGCCGCGTCGCCTCCTTGACCGGCTCGGCACCGGCGAGCACGTAGCGCACAGAGCGAAAATCGTAGGGGTGGGCGGCCCGCCCATAGCCGAATAGAAAGGTGTCGGTGCCGAACAAGATTGTCGCGTTGGCGCCATAGACCAGCTCGGGGACGACGCGGTAATGCAGCGGAGAGGGGTAGAGAAAAACCGGAACCCCGGACACGAGTGGCAGAACGAGCCCAACGGTCAGCCCAAAGGCGTGGAACACCGGCAGCGTGTTGAACACCTTGTCGGTGCGGCCAAAGTCGATGCGCGCCGCGGCCTGGGCTGCATTGCACAACATATTGCGATGCGAAAGCACGACCCCCTTTGGCACGCCTTCCGAGCCGGAGGTAAACAGTATCGCAGCCGGGTCGTCGGCGTTTCGCGGCACCAGAGCATGACGATATCGGACCATCCCGCGGATCTTGTCGACGGTCGAAATAGTCCCGCGCAGATCCTCTAGGTAAACGATGCGTACTGTCTCCGCGAGCCCGTTGACCAGCTTATCCAGCCTGGCCCGCTCGACAAAGCTGCGCGATGTGACGATCGTTGTCACCTCGGCGGCGGTGCAGGCGGCTTGAATGTTGGCGGCACCGGCAGTGAAATTGATCATCGCCGGGACGCGGCCCGCCGAGATCATGCCGAGCAATGTCGCTGCAGCACCATTGGCGTTAGGCAACAGCAAGCCGACTGCCTCGCCTTCTTCCGCGAGCGGTAGAAACTTGTCGGCCAGCACCCGAGCTCCTACAAGAAGTTTGCGGTAGCTAAGCTTGCCGGAGACCGGATCCTCGACCGCGATGCGGCGCCATCCTTGGATGGTTGCCGCTTCGACAACGGCCTCGATGACCGTGCGGTCTGTTGGTGTCGTACGGAAGATCAAGTCGGACATGATCTGGTAGAGCATCGCGCCCGCCGCCTGACGGCGCGTTTTGCCCTTCAGCGCATCGTCGACCGCGAGACGTACCGGCTCGAGAATCGTGACCTTGACCTTGGGAAACCAGCGGCGGCGCACCTGGGTGCGGCTCAGCCGGGAGAAGACCGTGGCCTCGAGACCCTCGATGCGCACTGGCACCACCATCGCCCCGGATTTCTCGGCGATTAATGCAGCTCCGTCATATACCTTCATCAGTTGACCGGTGACTGTGATGCGCCCTTCCGGGAAAATCACCAACGTGTCGCCGTTTCTGACCGCTTGAATGAGCTTCCGGGTCGCCAATGGGCGGGCGGGGTCGAGCGGCATCGCGCGTGTCAGCTTCAGGATGGGCTTGACCCACCAGCGTTGGGCGAAGGCGTGATCGACGGCGAAGATTGGCTCCTTGTTCAAGATCGAAAGCGCCACGGCGCCGTCGAGAAAGCTCACGTGATTGAGCGCAATGATCGCGTTGGCACCCGCCTTATCGAGATTTTCGAGGCCCCTGATCTCAAGCCGATAGAATGCACGCAGCAGGATCGACAGAAAATCACGGAAGGCGCTTGTCGGCATGGTCGCGCCGATCCACAAGGCTGCA
>JAFAHQ010000278.1 GCA_019237135.1 Alphaproteobacteria bacterium | reverse complement strand
CCATGATTGCGCAGTCTTCGGTATTCCAGACGAAGAGTTCGGTGAAAAGCTCTGCGCCCACATCGAACCCGACCCCAAGGCGCCGCTCGCCGCCGCCGAGGTCACTGCATTCCTGCGCGCGCGTCTGGCCGATTTCAAAGTGCCGCGCGTGATCAAGTTTGAGACCGCCCTACCGCGTGAGGATTCCGGCAAGATCACCAAACGTAAATTGCGCGACCCCTATTGGGCTGAGACGGGGCGCCTCATTTAAATGTCAGAGGGACACCCGCATCGAGGCGGGCCGCATTATCCGGGGACGTCTGCGCGTACCGAGGTACCTCTGCCGGCAGTGCGTGTACATATACATGGGTCGAATAACGCCGCAGCACATCAGCCGCCCGTCGTTCAGCTACGGCGTCGGACGTTCCTACCCAAAGCAGCACGCCGCCCCGCGCGAGCTGCGTATCGAGGAACGATTCCTCATCTTTGGCCAGCTTGCGTCCGACCAGAGTGCTGACCGCTCCGACCCCGGCTGCCGCGGCCGTTGCAGCTATCGCCGCCGCTGCGACGCCCCCGGTCGCCACCGTGAACCCTGCCGCTGCAAAAGCCGCAACGGTCGCCGCCAGACCCGTGCCGAGCACTCGTCCCTGGCGGAGGTCCGTATCGCTGACGACGACCTCGCGGGGTGCGGCCGGATCGTTCGCCAGGCTCTGCATGTCATCGGCGCGGCGCTCGAGCAACGCCTGACGGGCCAGAAAACTCAGGTTGGCTCGATCAACGCCGTGGCTCTGCAGCTCGGACACTGCCCGTTCGAGCTTCTCGGGATCTTCGAAGACCGCGACCACCTCGCTGGTTCTCGGTGGTGTCATCGTCGTGGGGTCCCAACGTCACCGCTGATTTTGAACCTCATGCTTTAGAACCTGAAGCGGCGGTATTGGTTCCAGGCTGGGCGCTGATGGGACCCGGACGGGTAAGAGTTTGTACCGATGGAACCGAGCGCTCCTTCCTGCGCTTCATCATCACTGTCGAAATCGAGCTGCAAGGTACCGACCTTCGAGCACGGATGAACGAAATGCGCGAGTGGCTCGACGAGCATCGCTTTGAGCCGGGTTTGTTCAACTGGGATCGAAATGGCGGCCGGATGCTCCTTTCTGTCGCCTTCAAGTTAGCGGAAGAGGCTCAACCCTTCGGAAACCGGTTTGCCGGACGGCTCATCGACGTTCGCGAAGGGGAATCGTCGCTCCCTTAGCGGGGTGCTCATCGCCCATAGAAAGTTTTACCGTGACCGATCAGCCGCTCGCGCGGCAAATGAACTCTTTGGCCATCGTCGTCGATGACACTGCCGATGATCCGTGAGCCCCGGCCATGCCGTCGAAGGATCGCCAACGCGGCATCCGCATCGCATTGGGCAACGAGCACGCAAAAACCGACACCCATGTTGTAGACATCGAACATTTCCGCGTCGTCGACGGCCCCATATTGCTGAATTAATCGGAAAATCGGCGGTGTCGACGGCAAATCGTCGATCAGAAAACCGACTTTAGCCTCGACGCGAGGCAGGTTGAGCAATCCGTCTCCGGTAATATTGATCAAAGCCTTTACACCTGGGATATTGTTGATGATGTCGAGGATCTCGGGAACGTAAATCAGGGTCGGACGCAGCAATTCCTCACCCAGCGGTATCCCGAGCTCGGGGAAGACGTGGTCGATCGCCAATTTGGCGCGCTCGAAGAAGACGTGGCGCGCCAGGGTCAGCCCGTTGCTGTGGATGCCGCTACTTTCGAGCCCGATAATGACATCGCCAGGTGCGAGATCGCGGCCGGTGATGATCCGGTCGAGTGGCACGATCCCGACCGCCATCCCGACCAGGTCGAACCCATGGACCACATCCTTGAGCGGCGCGATCTCGCCGCCGCAAATCGAAATCCCGGCTTGCTTAGCGCCGGCCGCGAGCCCGATTGCGATCGCTCCGAGGATGTCGGCGTCGGCCTGCTCGATCGCGATGTAATCGACCATCGAGATCGGTCGCGCCCCGACACAGATCGCGTCGTTCACATTCATCGCCACGCAGTCGATGCCGATCGTATCGTAACGGTTCATCATTTGCGCAATGATCGACTTCGACCCGACCCCGTCAGTGCAAATCGCCAGTCCGATCCCGCCGATGTCGATAACATTGGCAAAGTAACCAATATCCAGTTTGACAGCGCCAAGGCCATCCGGCGCCGGCCATGTCTGTTTGATTCGCTCGATGATCTTGTGGAGACCGGATTGCGCCGCTGCCGTGTCGACCCCGGCCGCCTTATAGAGGGGCTCCCTCGGGTTCATGACGGCCCTCCGATAATGGTTGAGCTATGCGAGATTAGACGCGCAGCGAGAGCCCGCGTAAACTCCGCATCGGATCACAGATGGAGGATCGCCCGTGACCAGCGCAGCGCAATTACGCCCGCTCGGCAAAGCCCTCGGTACCGAGGCTCTCGGCATCGACTTGTCGCAGCCGCTCGACGAGGCGACCTTCGCATGGATCGAACGGGCCTTCGCCGAGCATCCGGTGCTGGTGTTTCGCAACCAGAATCTCGGCCCCGCCGAGCTCGCCGCATTCGGGCGGCGCTTCGGCACGCCGCGCCGTCACGCTCTGGTCAGCTATCGCTATCCCGGAGTGCCCGAGGTGTCCTGGCTGCGCAATGTCGACGACGCCGGCAACATCGATTGGTACGGCGTCAAACGCGCGACCGATTGGCATACCGACTCGACCTATGAGGAAGTGCTGCCGCGTTTGGCGATCTTGCACGCGCTCGAAGTTCCTGCGGCGAAGGGTGGGACGATGTTCGCCGACATGTGCGCCGCCTACGACGCATTGCCGGAGGCGACAAAAGAGCGTCTCGCCGGCCTCGTCGGGCTGCACGGGCGGACCGACGGCCCGGCCGGCACGCGGCTCTACACCCCTGACGAAGCCAAGAATATGACCGACAAGGCCTATGTCGAGCAGCAGCGGCCCGCGGTCATCAATCACCCCGTCACCGGCCGTCCGATCCTCTTTGTCAACCCGATGCACACCCACGGCTTTGTCGGCATGGACCGCGACGAGGCCTGGCGTGTGGTCGAAGAGCTCGCCGCGCACGCCACCCAGGACCGGTTCGTCTATTACCATTCCTGGCGCGTCGGCGACCTTTTGATGTGGGACGAACGAGCGACGATGCACCGGGGTGCCGGCGACTACCGGCCGGAGGAGCGCCGCGTCATGTTGCGGACCATCGTCTACCCGAACTGACGGCCCCTCCACTCGTCCGCCGGCCCGCAGCTAGAGGCTCGGCGACCCCCGCGCCCGGCTCGCGGGGAGTGAGTCAGGGTAGCTTTTCTCCGTAATGTCGCAAGCGGGCCTGAAGCGTCGACAAATGTTCCTGCAAATTCTTGATGTTGCGGTCTTCGCACTCATAAAAATGACAGATTCATATTGCATATTCACCCGATCGCAGGCGTCGGCAGAAGCCCGCATTCCGCCGACTGAGCGCGACCGATGGGTTTTGGGGTTCCGCAAGACCGGTCAGGCAACGCTATAGCTGCCGAACTGGCCCGACAACAACTCGGCGCTTAGCTCCGCGTCGTTGCTCGCGGACAGCGGATCTTGGTGGCGCTACAACCGATGGGCGAGATTTTGCTGCTGATTTGCTGCAGAAGCACCGTAATGAAATACTCAATACACTTTTAAGTTGTACTGGAGCATCTGGCCAGGCGGATGTCCACGCCATCTGGGCCGCACAGCCCAGCCCCGCTGCGCGGGGGATTGCCGGTTGATGCAAAAATCCGCAAAGTTGCGGGCTGGATCGGCATTTGCACGCACCTCCGGAGAACATAGGCCGATGAGAATCGATCAAGCCGTCAATATCGAAGATCTGCACCGCATGGCGAAGCGGCGGCTACCGAAGATCGCCTTCGATTTCATCGAAGGCGGCCTCGAAGACGAGCGCGGCCTCGAGACCAACACCTCGGCCTTTCATAAGCATCGGTTATTGCCACGTTATCTCGTCGATGTGTCGAAGCGCGATCAGTCGAAGACTGTGTTCGACCAGACATTTGCGAGCCCGTTCGGTATTTCGCCGACCGGCGGGGCCAGTCTTTTTCGGGACGGTGCCGACCTGATGCTGGCCGAGGCCGCACGCGACGCGAATATCCCCTACATCATGTCGGGTGCCAGCAGCGCTTCGATCGAGGCGGCGGCCAAGATCGCGCCGAAGAACCATTGGTATCAGCTCTACGCCGCGCGCGATCAGGCGATCAACGCCGATCTGATCAAGCGCACCGCCGATGCCGGGCTCGGCGCGCTGGTGCTGACCGTCGACACGCCGGTCGGTGCAAAGCGCGAGCGCAACATCCGCAACGGCTTTGCCAATGTCCGCGGCGGGCTATTCCAGGCGCTGAGCCTCAAGCCCTCGATCCTTGCCGAGGCGCTGACCCATCCCGGGTGGATCGTCGAATATCTGCGGCGCGGCGGCGGCACGCCGATGCTGGGCAACTGGCAACCCTATGCGCCGCCGGGTTCGAATGCGGAGGAGGTCTACAAGCACGCCAGCTCGATGCGCCCGTTCAACGCCCAGACCTGGCGCGATCTGGAGACCTACCGCAAGCTGTTCCCGCGCGCCCTTGTCGTGAAGGGCATCATGAGCCCCGACGACGCGCTGCGCGCGCTCGACGTCGGTTGCGACGGCATCCTCATCTCGAACCATGGTGGCCGCCAGCTCGACCAGGCGCCCGGCTCGGTCGACGTATTGCCGGCGATCAAGGCGGCGGTCGGCGACAAGCTGACCTTGCTCCTCGACAGCGGGGTCCGCCGCGGCGCCGATATCCTGATCGCACTGTGTCTCGGCGCCGATTTCTGCTTTATGGGGCGCCCCACCCTATATGGCGCCGCCGCAGGGGGGCTCGCCGGGGTCAAAAGGGCAATCGACATATTCGTCAATGAGATCGATCTGGTCATGGGGCAGATCGGCTGCCCGAGCCTCGATCAGCTCGGTCCCGATTTCTTATGGCGCGATGACTGGCCGCGCAACGTCTGATTGCGAGAGATCTCCGGACCATGAACTTCGATCAAGCCATCAACATCAAAGACCTGCATCGGATCGCAAAGCGCAAGTTGCCCCGCGTCATTTTCGACTACATCGAGGGCGGGGTGGAGGATGAACGCGGCCTTGCGCGCAACGAAGCGGCGTTTCACAAGCATCGGCTGCTGCCCCGTTATCTGGTCGACGTTTCCAAGCGCGACCAATCTGCGACGGTCTTCGGTCGGACCTATTCGAGCCCGTTTGGCATCTCACCGACTGGCGGTGTCGGCCTGTACCGGCGTGAAGGCGAGGTAATGCTGGCCGAAGCCGCGGCCACGGCGAACATCCCATACATCATGTCGGGCGGCAGCAACGCCTCGATGGAGGAGGCGGCGCGGGTCGCCCCGAATAATGTCTGGTTCCAGCTCTACGCGGCCAAGGACGGCAATATTACCGATACGCTGATCGGGCGGGCCCGGGACGCCGGGCTCGGTGCCCTGGTGCTGACGGTCGACGTGCCGGTGCATCCCAAACGCGAGCGAAACTTCCGCAACGGTTTTGTTCGCGTCCGAAGCGGGGGTGTGCTGGAGTCGCTGAAGCTGAAGCCGTCGATCATCTTGGAAGCAATTACGCACCCCGCCTGGGTCATCGAATATGTCCGGCTGGGCGGCGCTCCGAGTTTGGGGAATTGGGCACCGCATGCCGGCAATGGGGCGAGCACGGCAGACGTCATCAAATTCGGCCGCAGCCAGACGCCGGCCGCGGCGCAGACCTGGCGCGACCTCGAACGCTATCGGCGCTTGTTTCCACGCGCGCTTGTCGTTAAAGGCATCCTGAACCCGGCGGACGCGGTTCGCGCTGCTGAAATCGGGGTCGACGGCATCATCGTCTCGAACCATGGCGGCCGTCAGCTCGACCAGGCGCCCGCTTCGCTCGAGGCTTTGCCGGCAATCAAGGCCGCGGTCGGCGACAAACTGACCGTGATGCTCGACAGCGGGGTGCGCCGCGGCGCCGACATCCTGATCGCCTTCTGCCTCGGCGCCCAATTCGTCTTCTTTGGCCGGCCGACCCTTTACGGCGCCGTCGCCGGCGGCCCTGCCGGCGTCAAGAAAGTAATCGACATCTTCCGCGGCGAGATCGATCTGGTGATGGGCCAGATCGGCTGCCCGAGCCTCAGTCAGCTCGGCCCCGACTTCCTGTGGCGTGACGACTGGATGCAGAACCGCTGACGACCGGCTCAGTCGCCGACGGCATGCGGTCGGGCGAGCGCCGCGTCGATCTCCTCGATTGAGCGGCCCTTGACCTCGATGCCCCAGATCAGGAACGCGAGCCCTGCGATCACGCACCAGGCCGCCAGGTAGTACATCGCCGGTTCGATGGCCGGGAGTGTCGCTTTCGGAGCGACGACATCGCTCGAGCCGACGATCAGCGCCAAGCCTAGCGGGCCGATGATCTTGCCGAAATTGCCGAGACCGTAGCCGAAACCCATGCCGCTTCCTCGCAGGGTCGCCGGCCACACCTCGGCCGCATAAGGCCCAACGACCGCATACCCGCCGTTATTGAAGAACCCTTGGGCGAGCAGCATCAAGAAGAACACCGATACGCCGCCCAGCAACGCATCATGATAAAGCCCAGCGACAGCCAGGCTGAGTGCACCGCCCAGGCTCAGCAGGATACCCGACGGACGCCGTCCAATCGCGTCCGCTAGATATGACCAAACAAGACGCCCAACAAACCCGGCGAGACCCACGAAGATCAACAGAAAGGACGCCTGAGCCGGCGGGATCTTCAGCAGCAGCACCAACAAGGTCGGCGCCCACAGCCCGATCCCGTTGCCAGCAGTCTGCGAGCCGAGACTGGTGAGGACGGTGACCGCCATGCTGCGCGGATATTTAAACAATTCAAGCCATGAGGTCCTTTGCACTTCGGGAACCGCGCTGGGTAGTTGGATCTCGCTCGGGTCGACCTGCAACGCCCAGGCGAGCGAATTGCGCGCCTCTTCGGGCCGCCCCATACGTATCAGCCATCTCGGCGATTCCGGGACCCAGGCGCGTATCAAAAGCGTCAGGAAAGCGGGCAGAAGGCCGATCGCGAAAAGACCGCGCCAGCCAACATAGGGCTCCAGATAGGCCCCCAATATCGCCGCCAGCACGCTGCCGAGCGGAAGGCAGCAGGTCACAACCCCGCCAACCCAGCCACGCTTGCTCGACGGCACGAATTCCTGCACCAGCGGCAGGTCGACGGCGAATAGACCTGACACTCCGGCGCCGACGAACAGGCGGCAGACCGACAGAAAGATCCAGCCGCCTGTGTCAGGGGTCAGCGCCATGATCCCGGTGAAGATCGAAAAATTGAGCGCCGTGCCGATGAACACCGTGCGCCGGCCGATGCGATCGGCCAGCCAGCCCCAGATCAGGGCGCCGGGGACGGCGCCGATGCCGGCGGACAGCAGGATCATCGCAGACTGCCCGTAAGTTAGCTTCCATTGCCCGACGATGAAGGCTAGCGCAAACGCGATCAGCCCGTAGTCGAAGAAATCGAGCATGTCGCCGAGCACTGCAGCAGCGATGATCTTCCACTGGTTCGTGGTTAGCTTCTGCTGGCGCTCCAGAACATCCAACATGATTTCCTCCCGCCTGTCTTATGCGGGCGTTCGGCGTGACTATGCGGCCGAGGCCTTGGCGAGAGCGGGTTTTGCGGTCAGCGCTGTATCGATCTCCTCGATCGAGCGGCCTTTTGTTTCGATCCCGAGCACGACGAACGCGGCTGCCGCCAATGCCGCCCAGAACGCGAGGAAGAACATCGCCGGGATCATCGCGTCGACGCTTGCCTCGGGCCTGATGATGTTTGTCCCGCCCACGATCAGCGCCAGGCCCAGCGGACTGATGATCTTGCCGAGATTGCCGACGCCGTAGCCGAGGCCCATCCCGCTCGCGCGTAGCCCAACCGGCCACACCTCGGCCATATAGGGCGCGATGATCGTGTAGGAGCCGCCGCCAAAGAAGCTGTGTGCCATCAGCATCATCCAGAATACCGAGACCGAGCCGATATAAGCGTTGGCGAGATAGCCGGCGATGATCAGCGTCGCCACGCCCCCCAGGCAGGTCAGCATGCCCGAAGGCCGGCGCCCGATCACGTCCGGCAGAAAGCTGCATACGACGCGGCCGACGAACGCAGATACGGCAACCCAGATCATCAGATAGGAGGCCTCTGCGGGCGTGATCTTGAGCAACAGCACCAACAAGGTCGGCGCCCACAAGGCCAGCCCGACGCCGCTCGTCTGAGACAGCCCGGTCAGGCACACGAGCGCCACGCTGCGCGGATATTTGAACAATTCGCGCCACGGCGTGTGGCGCTGCTCAAGCAGCGCGCCCGGCAATTCGATCTCGTTAGGGCCGGTCTGCAAGGCCCAAGCGATCGACCGGCGCGCGTCTTCGCGTCTTCCACGGCAGATCAGCCAACGCGGCGATTCCGGGACCCAGGCGCGGATCATCAGCGTCATCAGCGCTGGCACTAAACCGATCAGAAATAGCCCGCGCCAGCCAATGGTCGGTCCGAGATAGGCACCTGCCGCGGCGCCGAGCGCGCCGCCCACGGAGATCGTGGAGGTGACGATGCCTCCGACAAAGCCACGCTTCGACGACGGCACGAATTCCTGCACCAGCGGCAGATCGACGGTGACCATCCCGGCGACGCCGATGCCGACAAGCATGCGGCAGAACGCCAGAAACAGCCAGCCATACTGGTCCGGTGACGCCGCCATGAGCCCGGTGGCCAGCGAAAAATTGAGCACCGTGGCGACGAACACCTTGCGCCGCCCGATCCGGTCGGCCATCCACCCCCAGAAAAAAGCGCCGGGTATCGCGCCGATCCCCGCTGCCAGGAGGATCGTCCCCGACTGGAGGAATGTTAATTTCCATTCCCCGACAATGAAGGCGAGCACATAGCCGATCAGAAAGAAGTCGAAAAAATCGAGCATGTCGCCGAGGATCGCAGCGGAAATGATCTTCCACTGATTGACCGTCAGCCGTTTTTGCCGTTCCAGCAACTCCAACATCGCTTCCTCCCGATCTTTGAACGATCGTGCGGCAGTGCGGTGAAACAGATTTTCTTGGTTATGTGACTAAGAAGTTACTTGAGCTGCCGTATGGCGGGCGACAGCCTGGGGCGACAGGCCAGCGGGCCATATCCCGGAGAGTATCGATGGTGGGCCCGCGCTGGCAATGGCCAGAATAAGGGTTATTGCCGCCGAGTTGCGGTTCAGTTGCCGGCGGTTTGCGGCACCGATCTTGTAGCGGCGGTCGGCCGGTCGAGCGCGCGGTCGATCTCGTCAAAGGTGCGGCCCTTGGTTTCGGGGCCGAACACCCAGAAGCCGATCAGGCCCAACACATACCATGAGGCGAAATACACAAACGCAGGGCCGAGCATGACCAGGTTGGGCGCGGCCGGCTTGATGACGTCGCCGGCACCCATGATCAGCGACAGGCCGAGCGGCCCGATGAACTTGCCGAGATTGCCGGTACCATAACTCAAGCCCATGCCGCTGGCGCGCAGTCGCGTCGGCCAGATCTCCGCCATGTACGGACCAACCACCGAGTAGTTGGCACTGGCGAAAAAGCTTTGCGCGATAAACACAATGTAAAACAGCGACCAGCTGCCGATCCAGACATTGTAGAGATAACCTTGCATCACCATAAAAATGCCGCCCAGCACCATGCACAGCGTGCCCGAGCCGCGACGGCCGAGCGGCTCGAT
>JAFAHQ010000266.1 GCA_019237135.1 Alphaproteobacteria bacterium | reverse complement strand
TTGCGAGTCTCGGCCGCCATCTTCCACTCCTCCCTGGTCGCTCCGTCGTCCATGAAAGCGTCGCAATGCGGGATCACGTTGAACGCGATCTGCTTGGTGAAATGCTCGGGTTTGACCGGATCGTTCACATAAATCGCGCGGGTCTGGTTGAACAGCTCGTCCATCGAGGCGCGGCCCGCCCCAGAGACCGACTGGTAGGTCGCGACGACCACCCGCTTGATCCGTGCGCGGTCGTGCAGCGGCTTCAGCGCCACCACCATTTGGATCGTCGAGCAATTCGGGTTGGCAATGATGCCGCGCTTGGTGCACTGCGCGATTGCCTGGGGGTTGACCTCGGGCACGACGAGCGGCACGTCCGGTTCCATGCGGAAGCAGGAGGTGTTGTCGACGACCACGGCACCGGCTTTGGTCGCGCGGGGCGCAAATACCGCGGAGACCTTGGCGCCCGGCGAAGAAAGGACGATGTCGATCCCGCGAAAATCGTAAGTGTCGAGGCCCTGGACCTTGAGGATGTCGTCCTCGCCAAAGGAGACCTCCTTGCCGATCGATCGCGACGACGCCAATGCAACGACATCGTCCGCGGGAAAATCGCGCTCGGCCAGCGTGGTCAGCATCTCGCGCCCGACATTGCCGGTCGCGCCGACCACCGCTACTTTGAAACCCATATCGAGGCTCCGCGGCGGATAAAGGATGATCAAAGCTGACTTACGCTGCGAGCGGCAGCTTTACAAGCACCGCCATCAATGAGCCGTTCGGGGTTCCCGACGACTGGGAGAACAGAATGACAATGGCTCGGTTGATCGAATACGACGAGGCGAGCGCCGAGATCCGCGCCGTCTACGACGACATCATGGCAACGCGTGGAACGGATTGGATCAATAATTTTTGGAAAGCGCTGGCCAACCACCCGCCGACCTTGCGCCGCACCTGGGAGAGCATCAAGGAGGTCATGGCGCCGGGCGTGCTCGATCCTTTGACCAAGGAGCTCGTCTACCTCGCGGTCAGCGTCAGCAACGGCTGCCCGTATTGCATTGCCTCCCACGCCGCCGCAGCGAAGAAACAGGGCATGACCGCCCAGATGCTCGGCGAGGTGCTGGCGGTTGTCGGCATGGCGAACGAAACCAACAGCCTAGCCAACGGCTATCGCGTGCCGGTAGACGAGAGGTTCGAAAATCTGTTTTGATGCTGGCGCGAACACGTCAAATTTCCAACAACGCTGCTCAGCACCGGCTGACGGCAAATTTGGAGGAGCCGATGGCACAAACCCAACAAAAGTATGACCGCAAGGCCGAGGATATCGGCAACATCGTCGGCCTCGAACACGTCAACCTTCGGGTTTCCGACCAGGAGCCCGCCACCGATTTCTACCTCGCCGGGCTTGGCTTGACCCGCGACCCGTACATGATGCCCGGCACCAACAACATGTGGGTCAATGTCGGCAAGAGCCAGTTCCATTTGCCGAAAGGCGATCCGAACGTGCTGCGCGGCCATGTCGGGCTCGTCGTTCCGAGCCTCGAGGATTTATGTGAGCGACTCACCAATGTGAAGAGTCGGCTCGAAGGCAGCAAATTCGATTGCAAGCAGCACAACCAATACGTCGAAGCAACCTGCCCGTGGGGCAACCGCTTTCGCCTCTATGAGCCGGATCCCGACAAGTTCGGCCCGGTAAGTCTCGGCATGCCCTATGTCGAGTTCACGGTGCCGGAAGGGACCGCGGATGGCATCGCGCGCTTCTACCGCGAAATCTTCTACGCCCCGGCCAAGGTTGAGGAAAACGGCGAGGGCCGCGCCGCCCGCGTCAGCGTCGGCTTCGGCCAGTGCCTGGTGTTTCGCGAAACCGACCGCAAGATCCCGGAATTCGACGGCCATCACCTGCAGGTTTACGTCCAGGAATTCTCGGGGCCGCACGACGAGCTCGAAAAGCGCGGGCTGATCACCGAGGAGAGCAGCCAACACCAGTACCGCTTCGAGGACATCGCTTGCCTCGACACCGGCAAGTGCCTCTTCAAGATCGAGCACGAGGTCCGCTCGATCACCCACCCGCTCTACAATCGCCGGCTCGTCAACCGCAATACCAAGCAGAACTTGATGTATTACCAAATGGGCGCAGACGAGTGGGATTGGAGCCTGCCGCGCGACAACGGCCGGATGCCGGCGCAGCCCGCGCCGGAACCGACGACGCCGCTGGCGCGCCGCCGGGCCGCCCGCATGGCCGCGATGTAATCCGCTGCCCCTCCCCCCGGACGCCCGCCCTGGCGGGCGGCCGTCCGGGGGTGGGGTGAGGGGCCGATCCGGGCGTACAACATGACCGGCTTGCTCGACGGTCGGGTCGCGCTGATCACCGGCGCCGGGTCGGGGATCGGCGAGCGATCACCCATGCGATGGCAGATGCAGGGGCGCGGGTTATCGCTGTCGATATCGACGGGGCCACTGCCGATCGCACGGCAGCAGCGATCGGCCATTCGGCGGGAAGCTTTGCCTGCGATGTGACCGATCGCGGCCAGTGCGATGGCTTGGCCACCGATGTGCGCTCGCGGATCGGCGCAATCTCGATCCTCGTCAACAATGCCGGGATCATTCGGCGCGGGACGGTGATCGAGCCGAACACCCGCAGTGATTGGGACGCGACCCTGGCCGTCAATCTCGACGGCCCTTACAACATGGTAACGGCCTTTCTCGACCAGCTGCGCGAGACCAAAGGATCGATCATCAATATCGGCTCGATCCAGTCCTTTGTCGCGCTGCCGAACTCGGCCGCCTACACGACCTCCAAAGGCGGCGTCCGCCTATTGACCAAGGCACTGGCGATCGAACTCTCGCCACTCGGCATTCGGGTTAATGCGATCGGCCCGGGGTTCACCGCGACCCCGCTGAATGCCATGGCGCGTGAGGATGCGGCCTACATGGCCAATTTCGCGACCCGCATTCCGCTGGGCCGCATCGGCACGCCCGAGGACATTGCCGGTCCCGCCGTGTTTCTCGCCTCCGACATGGCCGGCTACATCACCGGCATCACCCTGCCGGTCGACGGCGGCTACCTCGCGCGTTAGTTCTTTTCACGCACGGTAACGAACACGGTCCACGGCCCCGGAGGGCGCCCCAGCTGGTCGAACGCCATCGGGTCACGCGGGACGTTGTAGGTAAATCGATCCTTGCCGACGAACCCGGGGTTCGGCCGATACAAGACCGCCTTTCCGTACACCGAGTTGATGCATCCCGACCCTTTTGGGATACCGAGATCGGCGTCGACAAATCGCATGCTACCGTGTTGGGGCGGTGTTACCAGTTCTAGTGCCGGAGTACCGTTCGGAGAGCATTGCCGTTGACCTTCCCCTTCCCGGTAACGGAACTGCGAGGCCGAACTGACCATCGTTTCCGTGTCGGGCGGTACCACGCGGCGTAGCTTTGTTCCTGGTGCGTCCGATTGTCCCCAGACGTGACCGGGAACCATCACCGTGACCAACAACAGCAGGAGCAGATAAACTGCGGTTTTTGCAACG
>JAFAHQ010000236.1 GCA_019237135.1 Alphaproteobacteria bacterium | reverse complement strand
TTTGGAGCAGCCGTTCCGCCAGCCTTTGCCGGCGGCGCGTCTACCCCAAGGTGATTAGTTGAACTCGCCTTTGCAAGGTGCAGATCGTTGCGATCGGGGGCGCACGCCGCTAGGCGTGTTGCGCGAGGTCTTCGGTTTCGATCAATTCCGCGGCGAGCAACTCGCGATCATCGATCAGCTGGTGGCTGGGAATGATGCAATCGTGCTGATGCCGACCGGCGGCGGCAAGTCGATTTGCTATCAGATCGCGGCCCTGATCCGCCCGGGTCTCGGAGTGGTGGTCTCACCGCTGATCGCCCTGATGAAGGACCAGGTCGATGCGCTGCACCAAGCCGGAGTTCGCGCTGCGGCGCTGAACTCTCGACTGTCACTCGGCGAGGTCGCCGACATCGAGCGCGAAGTTCGTGATGATGCTCTCGATCTTCTTTACGTGTCACCGGAGAGGCTGATCACGACCCGGTGCCTCGATCTTCTCTCGGGTCGTCGACTGGCACTTTTTGCCGTCGACGAGGCGCATTGCATCTCCCAATGGGGCCACGATTTCCGGCCTGAATACCAACGCCTTTCGATCATCAAAGAGCGCTTTCCGCAGGTCCCGCTGGTCGCCCTTACGGCGACCGCGGACGGACCGACCCGACGCGATATCGTCGCACAACTCGGGCTTGCGCAGGCCAGAGTCTTCGCTGCCGGATATGATCGCCCGAACTTGTTCTACCGGATCGTCCCAAAGCGCAATTCCCTCGAACAGCTTTGGCGCTTCCTGTCCATCGATCATCCCGTGGACGCCGGGATCATATATTGCTTCACCCGAAGAAGGGTCGAGGAGACGGCCGAATGGCTCGCTGCACGAGGGCGCCCGGCCGTACCGTATCACGCTGGCCTTGACGTGGCCGCGCGCGAGAGCGCTCAGGATCGCTTTCTGCAGGATGAGGGGGTTGTCATCGCCGCAACGATCGCCTTCGGGATGGGGATCGACAAGCCGAACGTCCGCTTCGTCGCCCACCTCGATGCACCCAAGAATCTCGAAGCCTATTACCAGGAGACCGGCCGTGCCGGGCGCGACGGTCTCCCCGCGGACGCCTGGATGTGCTACGGCATGTCCGATGTAATGAACTTGGTGCGACTGCTGGACGCCGGCGAGAAGAGCCCCCAGCGGCGTCGGATCGAGCGGCAGAAACTCGACGCGCTGATCGGCTATTGCGAAACCGTCGCGTGCCGGCGACAGGTCTTGCTCGGCTATTTTGGCGAGGTTGACCGCCCGCCCTGCGGAAACTGCGACAACTGCCGCACGCCTGTCCCGACTTGGGACGGAACCGTCGCCGCGCAGAAAGCGCTGTCGGCGGCTTACCGTACCGGTCAGCGGTTCGGCTCGCACCATCTCGTAGATGTGCTCCTCGGCCAGGAGACCGAGCGGGTCGTCAGGCTGCGGCACAACCAGTTGAAGACGTTCGGCGTCGGCTCGGAACTGGATCGCCGCGGCTGGCTTTCGGTGTTCCGTCAATTGGTTGCGCAAGGCTTGCTTTTGCCGGATACGGCGGGCCATGGCGGCCTCTCTCTCGGACCGGACACAGCCGCGATCCTTCGTGGCACGAAAACTGTGCAATTTCGCCGCGATCCGCGCAACGCGGCGGAGCGGCGCTCCGAGCGCGGCAGGACAACAGAACCCGATCTCGATCCCGCCGCTCGGGCCTTATGGGAGGCTCTGCGGGCCTGGCGATTGCAGGAGGCGCGCCGACAGGAACTGCCCCCTTACGTGATCTTCCACGATTCGACGCTGGCCGAAATCGCTCGCCGCCGCCCCGGCTCCCTCACGGCGCTTGCGAGCATTTCCGGGATTGGCAGCAACAAGCTCGGGCGTTACGGAAGCGTGATCATCGACATCGTCGCTGAAAAGAACCCTCAAGGCGGTCTCAGCAGCGGATCCGGGATGCAAAGCGAAGAGATCCGCTAAGCTTCTCCTGCCTCCGACCGAGCGGCCATTGCCGAGAATCTTCAGCCTGCGTGGCACGTTGTTGCAACACCGAAACGATCCATGCTGTGTTCAGCGACCTTGGTCTCACCACGATAGACGATGCCTTCTACGCCCGGTCTTCGTTACCGTATCCAGCTGTGGGCAGCCCTTCTTGTATTCGGCGTTTTGTGGCGAACCGCAAGTGCCGAGGAAACCCGGTTCTTTCGCATCGGGGCCGCAGCGACCGCGGGCAGCTTTTTCGAGATCGGCGGCGTGCTCGCGAGCGCTATCTCCAAGCCAGCAGGCTCAC
>JAFAHQ010000129.1 GCA_019237135.1 Alphaproteobacteria bacterium | reverse complement strand
AGATCGCCACCGAGGCCGACGAGCTCGAGCAGGTGCCAGAGGAAGAGAAGGAAGAGCTGTCGCTGATCTACCAGGCGAAGGGGCTGCCCGAGGATTTGGCGAAATCGCTCGCCGACCAACTGATCACCAACAAGAAGACAGCCCTCGACACCTTGGTCCGCGAGGAGCTCGGGATCGACCCCGAAGAGCTCGGCGGCTCGGCCTGGGCGGCCGCAGGGTCGTCTTTTCTGCTGTTCGCAGTGGGCGCGATTTTTCCGGTGGCGCCCTATTTCGCGTTGGCGGGGATGCCGGCGATTATCGCCAGCCTGGCGGCGAGCGGGATAGCTCTGTTCTTGATCGGGGCTGGGACGACGTTGTTCACCGGACGCGGGGTTCTGGTTTCCGGAGTGCGTCAGCTGCTGGTCGGTTTCGCCGCCGCCGCCGTGACTTTCGCGGTCGGCAAGCTGATCGGGGTCGCCGTCACCGGTTGATGCGGCTGCGAGCAGAAGCTCGGCCCGGCGGCTCCCGGCATCCTTTCGATCGGCACGGCTCACACGATACCAACCGCTCTCTTGCCACGGCGAAGTCGCGCCCCATATAGCGTAGCAATTGTCAATTAATTAATTAAACAGCGTAATCGCAAAACTCGACACGGCGCGACAGCTGTCGTGTTTCCCTGCCGTTTCCCTGCCGCGCCCTTCGACCGCCGCCGAAACCGTCCGCAAGTCTCTGATTTGATGAATTTTTCGTCGCGCGGGAAGCTTGAAAAAAGATTTTTTCCCGTGGTTTTCCCGTGCGGCAGGGAAAAATTGAGAGGGCGCTACCCCCGATCTGCCTGGGCTTTGCTGCCGTCGGCGTGACCTTCTGGGTCGGCAAGCCGATCGGGGCCGCCGTCACCAGTTGACGCGGGTGCGGGCGAGAAACTCTGCCCGGGCCAGCCGACGCTGTAGTTCCAACCTCTCGGGCACTGTCAACGGCTGCCATAGGCCCTGACCTCGACCGACAATCTTCAGGCGGCGGCCATCGAAGACCAGCAGCCCGTCGAGCCCGGTCTCGTCGAGCGTCCAGCTTCGCACCGGCCCGGTGTCGATGTGCATGAAACCCGAATGCGGATACCACCCGACGCCGCCGCACTGCATCGCGCGCGCGGCATTCATCGCCGTGGGGAGTTTTGAGTCGAGACGCAGATCGAGCGCACGGCCCAAGATGTGCTGACTGTGTTCGGCCACTCCGAAGGTCGTGCGCGCGAGCATCGCATTGGTCTCGGCGGTGCGATAAGCCGAGAGGATCGTCGCGCTGGTTTCACCGACCGCGTCGAGAACGTGGGCCAGAAAATCGAGCACGCCGACATCCATTTGCGTCTTTTCACCTGAGTGATGGTCGCGCAGGAAGACGCAGAGTTCTTCCATCACCCGGTCGATCGGGCCGTCATCGTTGCGATAGGTGCCCTCGAAGGTCTCGCCTGTATTGGCGTTGGCGAGGCGAAGGCGGCGCAGCTTGGGCGGACGCGCCACGGCGCGCGCCACCGATGGCCATGCCGCACACGCGGCGACGAGGGCGAGCAATTGACGACGGTTCATCACCTCGGCCCCGGCAAGACTCAAAACCGCTTCAGCAGACGCTCGATATAGTCGAGCTCCATCTCCGGACGGAAGCGCTCCCCGGCACGGCGGCGCAGCTCATCGAGGATCTCGCGGGCTTTTTGCAAGGTGTTCTGATCGGGGATCTTGACATCGCCCTGATCGAAAGTGCCGTTGTTCGACATCGGGCGGCCGAGCGGATCACGCTCGACCTGGTCCCTTGGCTCGCTGTCGGTGGCACCGACATCGTTATCGTCAGGATTGCCGCGGCCCAGGCGGCGCTGCATCTGCTGGGCGAATTCGCGCGCCGCCTGTTGCAGCTGATCGAGGGCTTCGGTTTGCGGCCCGATCGCTTCGCCCGGTTGGCGGCGTTGCAACGCTTCGGTCGCATCGCGCATCGCCCTTTCGGCGCGTCCGAGGGGCTCGGGGATGTCGCCGAAGCCGTCGCCCAGCCGACGCATCATTTCGCCGAGCATGCGCCGTAGGCCCTCCTGCTGACCGGCGGCGTCGCCCATCTCAGGGGTCGCGTCCTGCTGATTGCCACCTTGCTGCCCGCGCTGACCCATCCGGCCTTGCTGGCCTTGCTGCTGCGCGCGGAAACTGCGATCGAGCAGCTGCTGCTGGCGTTGCATCAAATCGTGCATACCGCGCATCATCTGTTGCGCTTGGCTCGACCCGCGCTGCGACATTTCCCCGGGTTTCGCCATGCGCAGATTTTCCAGCATATTCTGTAGCTGCGAGAGTAGCTGGCGCGCTTGGTCGCGCGCACCGTCACGCGCGAGCTCGCGCGCACGGTCGAGCATGCGCTGCAGGTCGCGGCTGGTGACGATCCGCGACGGATCGATTGGTTGTTCGGCTTGCTCCGGGTTGCGCGCCAGATTCTCGGCGAGAGCCTGCAGATAGCGGTCGAGCGCCTGCTGCAGCTCGCGCATCAGACGGTCGATCTCCTCGTCGGGCGCGTTTTTTGCCAGCGCATCTTGCAACTCCTGCTGCAAACGCCGCAACTCGCGCTCGGCCAACGACATAGCCCCGTCCTCGACGCGCAGCGCCGTATCCCACAGCAGCTGCTCGACCTCGGCAATCGACTTCACATCGTCATTCAATCGCAGACGCTCCTCGGCGAGGCGCAAGCCGAGAAAAACGATCGCGTCGTCGCGATACAGGTTTGGCCGCTCGCGCAGATCGCTCAGGGTGTCGGCCACCGCCGCGCGCGAGCCGGGATCGATAACTAGCTCCTTGCGCTGATCGATGATCGCGCGCGCGATCGGGTGGTTGAAGAGACGTTCCGGCAGCTTGATTTGGACTGGCTCGCTCTCCCCGGTCTGCCCCAGAGCGTCGGTGGCAATCAGCCTAATCTCGACCGGCAAACCAGCCCAGGGATGCGGCGTCAAATCGTGATAGCTCGTGGCCTGTGCTTCTTTGAGATGCAACCCCGGCAAGGGTGCCTCGATCTCGATCGTTTCCTCTGGTTTCCCGCCTTTGCGTCGGATCACCGCCTTAACGCTCTCGACCCCGTAATCGTCACTTGCCTGAAAGTCGATTCGCAGCGCTGCCCGAGGTGTGGCTGCAGGCGGTTTCGCGAAGGCGATCTTGGGCGGATTGTCGGGGATGATTTCGATCGGCCAGCTGGCGAGCAGAGTGTCCGCCTGGACCACCTTGAGCTGCTTACCGCTCGTAAGGGTCGCTGCGGTCCTGAAGTTTTGTTTGTCGATCGCGTCGAAATCGCGGCTTTCACCGTCGATCGCCAGACGCGGCGCTGCCGTTCCGCCATGCACTTGCGCCAATAGCGCGCTTTGGGTCGGGATACGGATGGTCTCTGTGGTTCCCGGCCGCAGAAACTGCGGCGGCAATCCCGTGTACTCGGGGGGAGTGACCCAGATGTCCAGGCTAGCAGCCGATGCGGGCGATCCTCCGGACAAAGGCGGTGTCAGGGCGCGTGCAAGCCGATCACGCCAATCGGCACCAGCGTCGACCGCGCCGATCAGCAGCAGCATCGCAAGCAGGGCACGCAACCCCCAAGGGTCGCTTCCAGCGAGCCCGGCGGCCGGCAGGCCGATCCGCAATCGGCGCGTTGCCGCCGCCATGCGCTGCCGATGCGCCTGCCACAGCCGCGCCGCTTGCGGATCGAGCGCGGTGCCCGGACGGTCGGCGAGCGCCTGCAACGGCCGATGCTCGAGCCCGCTCGCCTGCTCGATCCGGCGGCGGGCAGCATACCGATCTGGGAAGGCGAGCCGGCGGGTGATCGCCGCAACAGCGATGACGAAAGTAGCGCCGAAGCCAAGCAACAAAGCAGCGTGTAGCATGCCCGGCAAAAGCGGCAGAAGATCGAATAAGGCAAGGACGAGGAAGGTGCCGATCACGGCGAGCGCTGGCCAGCAGGCGGGCCAGACCCGCTCCCATAAGAGCGCTGCGCAGGCGAGGCGAAGCCGCATCACGAACGGGGCGTCGGGATCGGATGAACGGTCGGTCATGCGGCACCTCGTTTTCGCGCCGGCGCCGGGCTCACTTCGGAGAGCCACGTTGGGACAGTATCCAGCGACAGCATATCATCATAGCTCGGCCGCGCCCGGATGACGTCAAAACGGGTGCCGGCAACCAGCACTTCCGGCACCAGAGGACGGCTATTGTAAGTCGAGCTCATGACTGCTCCATAGGCCCCTGCCGCAGTAAACGCGACGAGGTCGCCTTCGGCGACTGGCGGCAAATCGCGATCGACGGCAAAGGTGTCGGTCGTCTCGCACACCGGCCCGACGACATCGGCCGGGGCAAAGAAAGCATCGGCTGCGGGGAGACGGACGGGTACGATATCGTGCCACGCTTCGTAGAGAGCCGGCCTGATCAGATCGTTCATCGCGGCGTCGACGATCACGATGCGTTTGGCAGCACCCTGTTTGACATAAATGACTCGAGCGACGAGCAGCCCGGCGGGACCGGCGAGGACGCGGCCGGGCTCGAAGGTCATGGCGAGCCCGGCCGAGCCGAAGATTTCCCGCACCAGCCGGGCGTAGCTGGTCGGCTCGGGGGCGTCCTCGGCTCGATAGCGGATCCCGAGTCCGCCGCCGAGATCGATACGGGTAACGGCAAGCCCGTTCGCGCGCAATTCGCGCACGAGCCCCGCGACTCGCACGAAAGCACGCCGATATGGTTCGAGATCGACGAGCTGCGAGCCGATGTGGACAGCAAGACCGACCGGCTCGATCCCGGGAAGCTCTGTGGCGAGGCTGTAAGCGGCAATCACCTCGCCGAGATCGATGCCGAATTTATTCTCTTTCATTCCGGTCGAAATTTTGGCGTGGGTTCGCGCGTCGACGTCCGGATTGACCCGGATCGCGACCGGCGCAACCCGGCCCCGTACGCGGGCGATCTCGCTCAGCCGGCACAGCTCCGGGACGGATTCAATGTTGATCTGGTGGATCTCGGCGTCGATCGCTGCCTCAAGTTCGGCGGGGGTCTTGCCTACCCCCGAGAAAAGGATCCGTTGCGGTGGCATGCCGGCGGCGAGAGCGCGGCGCAACTCGCCCTCCGAGACGACATCAGCACCGGCCCCGAGGCCGGCGAAGACCCGCAAAACGGCGAGGTTAGAATTAGCCTTGACCGCGTAGCAGATCAGTGGCCGCTCTCTGGCGAAAGCCTCGGCAAAGCGCCGGTATTGGGCTGCGAAGGCCGCTGCAGAATAGATGTAGAAGGGAGTGCCAACGGCAGTCGCGATCCGCGAAACGGCGATCTCTTCGGCGTGCAGCTCGCCGCCGCGATAAGGGAAGAACTCACTCACTCGGATAGGGGAGCGGAAAGGTGTTGGGCACATCGGGCGGGGGCTCCGGCGCACTTCTCTTGCCGCAACCCGTTAGCGCGAGCGAGAGGACGACAGTGATTATGAACGCCCCGGACCCCACTCGCTCACCCCTCCGCAGACACGGAGGCGCGAGGGAGCCGTGCGGGCGGAGGGCTCGCGGCTGGCATCTCACTCCAAAAACCGCCTTCTCGCCTCGGCGATCGCGACACGCACGCTCTCCGGGGCAGTGCCGCCAAAACTCAACCGGCTCGTCACCGAACGATCGGGGTTCAGCACGTCGTAGACCGCCGCGCTAATCGCCGGCTCGACTGCTTGCAATTCGGCGAGCGGCAGCTCGGCGAGCGTACGGCCCCGGGCCTCGGCTCGTTTGACGAGCATGCCAGTCGCGTGATGGGCCCGCCGAAACGGCAGACCGGCGATGCGGACCAGCCAGTCGGCGAGGTCGGTCGCTGTACTGAACCCCCGGTCGGCGGCGGCACGCAGGCGCTCGCGGTCGGGCCGCATATCGCGCACCATCCCGGTCGTCGCGGCGAGGCAAAGCTCGAGCGCATCGGCGGCCTCGAACACCGGGATCTTATCTTCCTGCATATCCTTGCCGTAGGCGAGCGGCAGCCCCTTCATCACGGTCAGCAGCGCGATCAGCGATCCATTCAACCGACCGGTCTTGGCACGCACCAGCTCGGCTGCGTCCGGGTTGCGCTTCTGCGGCATGATCGAGCTGCCGGTCGTGAAGGCATCGCTCAAAGCGATAAGGCCGAACCCGTCGCTGCACCAGAGCACGATCTCCTCGGCAAAGCGCGAGAGATGCATGCCGGCGAGGGCCGCGGCGGCGAGGAATTCGATTGCAAAATCCCGGTCGGAAACGGCGTCGAGCGAGTTGGCCGCAGGACCGTCGAAGCCGAGCGCCGCGGCGGTCGCATGGCGATCGATCGGAAAGGAGGTGCCGGCCAGAGCCACTGCGCCGAGTGGCGACTGGTTGAGTCGGCGCCGGCAATCGGAGAGGCGGCTGCGATCGCGGCCGATCATCTCCACATAGGCCATCAGATGATGACCGAAGGTGACGGGCTGAGCGATCTGCAAGTGGGTATAGCCGGGCATCACAGTAGCAGCTTCCGCCTCGGCTCGGTCGATCAGCGCCCGCTGCAGCTCGCGCATCGCCCCATCAAGCCGCTCGATGGCGCCGCGCACCCAAAGCCGCAAATCGGTTGCAACCTGGTCGTTGCGCGAGCGCGCGGTGTGCAGACGGCCCGCTGCCGGCCCGATCAGCTCGGCGAGGCGCGCCTCGATGTTCATGTGGATATCCTCGCGCTCAGCGCTGAACGAAAAGCTGCCGTTTTCGATCTCCGATCTGATTTGGTCTAGACCGGCGGTGATGGCAGCGCCATCTTCTGGCGACAAGATGCTCTGCGCGACGAGCATCGCACAATGCGCCTTCGACCCCGCGATGTCCTCGGCGTAAAGGCGCTTATCGAAATCGATCGAGGCGTTGATGCGGCGCATGATGTCTGCCGGACCACCGGCAAAGCGACCGCCCCTTAACGAATTCGCCGGAAGGTCTCGATCGCCATCGGCCGGCTTATTTGCGCCGGTCATGCGTGATGGTCCGAGCAAAAGCAAGAGGGCAAAACGATGAGATGGAGCCGGGTCTTTGCCTCATTGCTCCTGCTCATTTTGGTAGGCGGCGGCTCGGCCCCAGCGGACAACCCCGGTGTACCGGGACGCGCCCGGCTCGGCGAGTTCATCCCGGCCTCACCGCCGCTGCCGGCGCCTGCGATCTCATTCGTCGATCTCGCCGGTAACACGGTCAGCCTCTCCGAATTCACTGGCAAAATCGTCCTCGTCAATCTCTGGGCCACCTGGTGCGAGCCTTGTTTGCGTGAGATGCCCTCGCTCGAGCGGGTGCAGTCGCGCCTCGGCGACAAGATCGCGATTCTCGCGATATCGGAGGACCACGGCGGCGGCAAGACCGTCGGGGCTTTTGTCGACAAGCTCGGACTTAGATCGGTCAAGATCTACCTCGATCCAAAGAGTGCTGTGGAACGAGCCTTCAAGGTCCAGGGTCTGCCGACCAGCTTCCTGATCGATCGGGAAGGCAGGGTACTCGGACGGGTCGAAGGGGCGGCGGAATGGGATGCGCCCAAGCTGCTGGAGGTCCTCAAATCGTTCTTGGGCGACGATGGGATCATCAAGGCGTCGCTCCATAAAGTACGTCCTTGAGGAACGATCCGCCGCGCCGCAGCCCGCTCTCGTCGATCGAATGCCCAACCCCAGCGCAAGTCAGCGTCTCGACTGGGACCCCGATGTCCGTCAGCGCCGTTTCCGCCGCGGCGAGCGATTCATAGGGGACGAGGGGGTCATCGGTGCCGTGAACGAGGAGCGTGCGAGGACGCGAGCGCAGCTCGCTGGCCAAGAGTTCGGGGGCCAGCAGTCTGCCCGAAAATCCGACGATGCCCGCAACCGGCCTGCTGCGCCGCAACCCGACATAGAGCGACATCATCGTACCCTGAGAAAACCCGACGAGCGCCAGATCGGCGTCGTCGAGCCTGCGCTTGGCCAGCGCGCCGTCGATAAATGCGTCAAGGAACGGTGCGGCCGCGCGCACCCCGGCCAAGACAGCAGCCGGGCTGCGATCCTGCGCGCTGAACCACTGGTAGCCGTAGGGCGCCATGTCGCAGGGAAAGGGGGCATTGGGCGACACAAACTCGGTGGTGGGAAGCAGCGTAGCCCAGTATGGCGCGAGCCCGATCAAATCGTTGCCGTCCGCCCCCAGCCCGTGCAGCAAAATGACCAGGCGGCTGGGCCGTCCGCCCGAAGCGGGTGGCCGGGACGGTCCGGACAGCGCGGGCATCATCGGAGCAGGATCTCGCAAGCCAAACTCAATATGCTAGGGATAGCGCAGATGAGCCTCTGCTGTCACCTCAAGCGGAATGGCGCATGACATCCGATGTGACGGTGACGCGGTTTGCGCCGAGCCCGACGGGTTACCTGCATCTCGGTCACGTCCGCTCGGCGCTGGCAGGATGGCGAGTGGCACGAGGCGCCGGGGGACGGTTTCTGCTCCGTCTCGAGGACATCGACCAGACCCGCTGCCGTGGCGAGTATGCCGAGGCGATCATCGAGGATCTCATCTGGCTCGGGCTGAGCTGGGACGGCCCGGTGCGCAGGCAATCCGAACATTTCGACGACTATCGGAGTGCGCTTGACCGGCTGGAGGCGTTGGCGGTCCTCTATCCGTGCTTCTGCACACGGCGCGAGATCCGAGACGAGATCACGCGTGCCGGGGGTGCACAGCACGGGCAATCTGGCTCGCCCTACCCGGGAACTTGTCGCGACCTCGACCCGCGACGACGCGTCGAGAAGCAACGCTCAGGGATCGATTACGCAGTGCGGCTCGATCTCGCTCGCGCGCTCGCGCTGACAGGCGCGATCGAGTGGGTCGAGGAGAAAGAGGACGGGCCGCACCGGCAGCTGGCAGATCCCGCTCCGCTCGGCGATGTCGTCATCGCTCGCAAGGACGTGCCGACGAGCTATCACCTCGCCGTCACCGTCGACGACGCGATGCAGGGCGTGACTCTGGTGACCCGCGGCGAAGATTTGGCGACGGCGACGCATGTCCACCGCGTTCTGCAGGCACTACTGGACCTGCCGACGCCACGCTATCATCACCATGAGTTGCTGACCGACGCGGCCGGGCGCCGCCTTTCCAAACGCGATGGCGCACTGACGATCCGCTCGATGCGGGAGAACGGGATCGGCCCTGCAGAAATAATCGATCGGGCCACGTCTACGGGAACACGGGGCGGCCCTTTGGCCGGTGAGAACTGGAGGCAGCTTCAATCGAGCGGGCGGTGAAGACCGGTTGCGACATCCAGGTACTCCGGGTCGTCGGGCCGCAGAAGCCCGTGCCGCACGGCGAAATCGAGGATCACCAGATTGACGTTGAATTTGAAGTCCGAAGTCGCACGGATCCGCTCGAGCACCTCCGACGACGACATCAGCTCGAAGTGGACGATCTCGCCGTCGCAATTTTTAGGTACGAAATCGGGGGGTATTTCGAGATCGTAGACGAACAGCACATCATCGCGGATACCGAGCTGGGTCTCCATGCGGTAGGAAACCGCGCTGGCTGAGATCGCGCGTTGAAGCAGGCTTCTCGGGATCGAGGCTTCCTCCCCGCCCTCTTTCAGCAAGGTCTCCTCAACCCCATGCCCATTGCCGATTCCTCCGGCGACGAGGTTATCCAGCTTGTTCGGCGCCACCTGCTTGTCCGGAGACCGCCGGCCGACCCACAAACAAAGTGTGTCGCCCTGCCGAAGATAGCCATTAAGATGAACGCCATACGCGCGTGTCCCGAAGAACGGGACGGCGCCGCGGTCGAGGCGAAAGACGGGCGGCGCGCCCCAACGCGGGGCGGCGTCGAAGGTTTCGTTGCGCCATTTCGGCACCCGGCCCTCGGCGACGAGCGCGTCGATCACCGCATCGATGGCACGGCTGACCGCAGCGACATCGCCGCGCGCCACCAGCTCTACCTTGTCCTCTGCGGCAGCGAAGACGTCGGGGAACTGTCGCAGCGCCTCCGCGTTGTCGCGACGCAGCAGCCCTACTCGCGCGTTCCCGGCGGTCAGCGGCACGACGCGTGCCGGATCGTAGTTGTTGCACGAGCGGATATGGTCGCTGAACGACATCGGGTACGGTGCTCCGGTCAACTGGGGGCGTGCTTCCGCGAGGTCACCACGACCTCGACAAAGGTAATCTGTCGCAGGCAGGCTGCCATGTAGTCGATGGTCTCGCTGCCGAGCCCGCACATCTGAATGTTGATGTTCAGCTGCTCCCGGTCGCCGGAGGTCGAGCTCTGCCAGAAGGACGGCACAAGACCCCGTTTAGCAAAAAGCTCGAGCACCCGTGGCATCACCCCGGGTTCGGCACGGGCATGAACTGAAAAGCAGGCGGTGGCAGGAAGATGATTATCAGCGACCGACGCGGCGAAATGCGACACGAGCGTGATCCTCAGCAGCAAGGGGGCGAATTAACGGAGCCCGAACCCTCATGGGGCCCGGGGTCGTAATTCGCCGGTCCGGCCGGCCATGCCGCATCATCAGGGTCACGGAAAGAGATGTAGGCCTGTCCCCCCGCCCGGTCAACGCGCTTTCGAACATCTGCGGCCCTCGGATCGCGCCGCCCAGCCGAGCGTTCTTCAATCGCGCACACGGATGATCTGTCGGAAACGGACGGTTCTGTGACCGCATATCATCACTTGTCGGATCGAGCATGACGAATTGGCTCGCGTCTTGGCTCTATCGGCAGTAGCCTCAAAAGACTTTCCCTGATCGGATCGATTGATGAACCACCCCCGTCTTTCCATCATCGCAGCCCTCGCGCTTGTTGCTGCTGTCGGCTGCACCGCCACCGGCGCGCCGGAGCGCGCCAGCGATACCCAAAACATCAATGCCGTCACAGACGACATCTCGGCTCTCACGATGACCCAGTCGGACGTAATGCACGCAGCCGATCCGATGTCCAGCACCGTACTTCCGCGTCATTATCAATTGCCCCAAGAGTAACGGGGCCGGCTCTTTCGGAGCACCTCTCGTCATCCCCGTGAGGATGAGCCCTGGTCGCGGCCCGGCCGAGGGTCCATAGTTCGAGGATGACGACCTTCATCACTGTTCTGCTGGTCTTCGCAATGCTCGGGACCTTAACCGTGCTTGGCCTTGGCGTCGCCACGATGCTGCGCGGCGGCGATCCACGCCGCTCCAACAAGCTGATGCAATCGCGCGTGATCATGCAAGCCTTGGCGCTCGTTCTGCTCGCCATGCTGATGCTGCTCGCCCGGCATTAGCCTGGGAGATGACCATGGTGCGGCTGACCCGGATCTATACCCGCGGCGGCGATACCGGTGAGACCTCGCTAGGGGATGGCGCGCGCGTACCCAAGCACGCCCTGCGGGTCGCTGCTTACGGCACCGTCGACGAGGCGAACGCCGCCGTCGGGATCGCCCGGCTTCACGCCGACGCGACGGCAGACGAAATGCTCGGACGCATTCAGAACGATCTCTTTGATCTCGGCGCTGATCTCTGCACGCCGGCGGATGGCAGACGCGGCGCCGGAGCGTTGCGCATCGTCGCGGCACAGACCGAGCGTCTCGAAAGCGAGATCGATGCGATGAATACGACCCTGCCGCCGCTCGACTCGTTCATTCTGCCGGGCGGAAGCCCCGCCGCGGCTTATCTGCACCTCGCGCGAACCGTGGTGCGGCGAGCCGAGCGCCTGGTGAGCAAGCTGGCCGGCGCCGAAGAGGTCAACCCTCAGGCGCTGATGTACTTGAATCGGCTGTCGGACCACCTCTTTGTGCTGGGTCGGCGAGTCAATGTTGACGGCGCCTTAGACGTGCTCTGGAGACCCGGCGCCAACCGCTGAACGACGCCCGGGGATGGTAAACCGTCGGCTAGGGCTTTACACTCTTTCCAGCTGAACACGATAGGGGGCGAGCGATGATCGTCGAACAGGTCTGGACCGCGAATGCCGGTCGCAACTTCAACTACCTGATCGCTTGCGAAGAGACCGGAGAGGCTCTGGCAATCGATCCGCTGGACCACCAGAAATGCCTAGCCGCGGCCAAGGCGAAAGGGTGGACCATCCGGCAGATTCTCAACACCCACGAGCATCGCGATCATACCGGCGGCAACCAGCAGGTGATTGCTGCGACCGGTGCCCCGGTGCTGGCGCATGCCAATGCAAAGGACAAAATCCCGGAAATGGGCCGCGGATTGCGCGCCGGCGATGTGATCAAGATCGGCAAGACGGTCGAGCTCGAATGCCTGGATACGCCGGGCCACACGATGAGCCACATCTGCGTCAGGTCGCATGGGGACACGCCGACACTATTCTGCGGCGACACGTTGTTTAACGCGGGCGCCGGAAATTGCCACAACGGCGGCCACCCGAACGAGCTGTACAACACCTTTGTTAATCAGCTCGCCAAATTACCGGAAGAGACGCTGATCTATCCCGGGCACGACTACATCGCACGCAATCTGGGCTTCACCCTCGACCGCGAGCCGGACAACGCAAAGGCTCGGGAGATGCTACCCCAGATGGAGAAACAGGATACCGCGAGAGCGCTCGTCACCACCTTGGCGTTGGAACGGCAAATCAACACCTTTTTCCGGCTGACCAGCCCATCGGTGGTCCGGCGTTTGCGCGAAGTCTTTCCCGATCTGCCGGAGAATCCGGATCCGAAGACGGTATTCCTGAGATTGCGCGAGCTCAGGAACAAGTGGTGACGCCAAGCTCCACCACTCACCGAGTGAAGCGAGAGAGAGCTCAGCTCAGGTCTTGTCCAACCAGAAGGTGTCTTCGCGGACGACATCGTAAATGCCGAAATAGTCGTAGGGATTGTGGCCTTTGACGTAGTCATACCAGACGTCGTTGATCTTTCCCTGCGTGACCGAGATGCTAGGGAAGGTTGTAGACTCTAGTATTACGGCGGCACTACCTTGTGAGAAACCACGGCGGGTCGCACCGCGACCTCGTTCGTATTTTTCAGGCTACTGGCAACAATCGGGGATCCTCTTACCTAACCGGCTCGGCTGACGTAGCAGATCCTAACCCTTCTCAGCGTCGACCTCCCGGTCCCTGTGCGGCAAACAGGGCCCGATTACTGATGGCGCAAACAGGCGTCGCTAGCTCAGCTCTTTCCCGATGTCGGAAAATTTTACAACATACGCCTCCATTGACCACCGAAGCCTGCGATCTCTCTTGTTGTCAGCTTCTCGTGGTGTCGGAAAACTTTACAGCGCAATCCATGCTCGAACCTTCTAAGCCACTGATTTCTTTTGTAGGCGGTGTTTTTATTGTGTCGGAAAATTTTACAGCAGCACCTCAAGCGAACCTCTAAGCCTCTGATTCTATTAATTGGCCCGCTTTTTGCTTATGGTTAAGATAGATAAGGAAGCCTTGATGAGGGAGGAGGTAACAATGCGCCCACGGTTCCTGGCGTTATTCACGGTTCTCTGTTTGTGCGCACTCGGCGCGGGGGTTTCCGACGCGGCCCCAATCATCTACAGCTTTGAAGCTCCGGGTTTTTTGCTCGGCCAGACGACGCCGCTTCTCAACAAACCACCAGATGCCGCGGGTCCCCCCACGTTCACGACGTCCTTTACAGACGCAGTCGATCCGAACGGCTACCAAATTACCAATATTCCAGAGAATGGGCTGATGGTCGGGCAGTCGCTTTTTGCACCGATCGTGACCAGCCCGTTGACATTGACTTTCAATACGCCAGTCACTCAGTTATCGGTCGACTTCGCTATCGATATTCCCAATGGTTTTCCGCCCGGCTTCTTGCAACTGATGACGCCATCGGGTACGGTCGACCAGCCGAGCTCTAACGTCGGTGGTGGGAACGGGTTCCAGGGCGGCACCCTGGACTTCATCACGGCCAGTCCTTTCACCACAGCTACGCTGCAGGGATTCTTTGCCCCCGGGGGAGCGACGCAGATTGACATCGACAATCTAAACCTGACCCCAGCCCCAGTCGCCGAGCCCTCCACGCTCGGGCTGCTCGGTTTAGGGCTTGCCGTCTTGGCAGGATGGCGACGCAAGAGAAGGATGCCGCCCGCGATATAAATATTTGCGGGGGTCAATCTGAGTCGCAGTCGCGGCCGAACCTTATTGAATTCGCCTCGGAGCAGCGCGCTTGAATGCGCCGCATCGCGGCCAGCGATTTAACTCAGGCCTTGTCCAACCAGAACGTGTCTTCGCGGACGACGTCGTAGATGCCGAAATAGTCGTAGGGATTGTGGCCTTTGACGTAGTCGTACCAGACGTCGTTGATCTTTTCCCAAGCCACGGGCAGCACCGGCGGGTCGTCTTCCATCATGGGTTCGGTCTTGCGCACCAGCGCCAAACGCTTGGCCGGGTCGACCTCCCGGTCGATCTGGTCGAGCAGTGCATTGAATTTCGGGTTGTCCCAGAATGAATAGTTCTGCGGACCGCCGGTGCGGTACCAGGCATTGAAATAGTCCGAAGGATCGAGCAAGGTCGACACGACGGCGCCGATCGCCAGGTCGTAATGCCCGCTGGCGGTATCGTCGAACCATACCGACTCGACGACGGTGCGCAGGTTGCACTGGACATTGAGCCCTTCCTGCAGCATTGCCTGAATCGCCTGCGCCCACAGCTTGAAGCTTGCGACGTCGCGGACCATGAAATCGAGCCCCTTGATGCCGTCAGCGTGACCGGCCACCGCCATCAGCGCACGCGCTTCTTTGAGGGCTGCACCAGTGTCCGTCTGATAACCGACGCGGTTGCTGAGTTCGTCAGGCGGTGTGGCGAAATCCGAGAACGGGTAGACGAAGCCGCCGACCCGCATTGGCGTCACGTCCTTTACGACGTCGATCAATGCCGGCCGGTCAAAGGC
>JAFAHQ010000127.1 GCA_019237135.1 Alphaproteobacteria bacterium | reverse complement strand
GCAATGCTCGACACCGATGATCTGGCGCTGTGGTATGCGCTCAATCGGCTGATGACCAATTACTGGGCCGACGTCGATCACAACGGCGGTAGCCAGGCGCACGAGTTTTATTTGCCGGAGGCGCTCTACGTCGTCGGTCACAACCGGTTCGAAGGAGCGGAGAAAATCCGCGCTTTCTATGCCCGGCGCCGGCAGCGCGGCAATACCACCACGCGTCACGTGGTCGACAATCTTCGGGTGTTCCGGGATGACGCGCAGCACGCCCGGTCGGTCGGGGTGATGAGCCTCTACCGCGCCGATGGTCGCCCGCCGTTTCAATTGGCAAGGCCGCCAGCTATGATTGCTGATTTCGAGGCGCAATGCGTGCTCGGCGACGACCGGCTATGGCGGCTTCAGTCGCACATCCTCCGGCCGATTTTCGTCGGCAGCGACCTGCCGGCGTCGATCTCGATCGACCCGCAACGCCTATAGGGCGCCGGACGCGAGATCACATCACTGGCGCCTGGCCTGCCCGTCACGGGCGGAATCTTCCAGTAATCAGGGCGATGAGCGCGCAATCGCGGCAGGAATCCTCGTGTCGGACAAACCGAGCGTTCGTCCCGGAAAACCGGCGGCATCGAAGTATCTCGTGTTGCCGACGAGCTGGTAATCGAGCACCGTCCTGACACCGCCAGCAGCAGGTTCGGAGCGCATTACATTGGCGATGGATCTCGGTGTAGTGCCGCCGGGCATGCTCTCGGTCAAGACGCGGCCGATCAACTTTCCGTGGTTCTTGATCTTCAGGCCGAGAATGTGAGCCAACGTCTTGCCGACATCGGCGTTGCTCGCAGGCGCCTCGTCGGTGAAACCGGTTTTGAAGTCGGGACCGATGGCGGCCATGAAGTTCATCGTGTCGGCCCGGCTGAAGCTGCCGTGCATACCCTGGCCTTGTTGCAGAACGGTGTCGGCAATTTCGACCGCGCAGGTTAGGGGTTGCTGGCAGTTCGTTGAGAAGGTGCGAAAATTCACGGCGATCGCCGGCATCGGGGTCAGCGCCGAACCCTTCAGGTTGATGGCCGTCAATGGCAATGTGCCGGGGAACCGGCCAAGTGAATCATCGACGAAAAGACCGCTCACATAATCCTGCGCCAACAACGCGGAAACCACGCGGGCCGCGACTTTTCTGTCCTTCTTTGGGAGATAGACCAGGTCGGAGCCGCCGTTCGCCGCAACCACGACATCGGGTTTAGTGGGATCGGGTCCGATCAGGCCGTTACCGAACTTCGAATGGCTGTTGCCGGCTATCGGGGCGTTCTTGGCGTCGGGATCGTGCAGCGGCATTCCCAGCGCGGTCGCGATGTCGATCGCGACGAAGCCTGGCGGCAAAAAGCCCGCGGGAACATCCGCGTAGGACGCCCGCGCCGCTGGGCTCGTTCTGCTCTCCTTGGAAATCGTGGCAAAGCCATGGTCGGCGGTCACAAAGATATCGGTCGTGTCGGCGAGGCCAAGATCGGCAAGCGCCTGGCGGATGCGGCGAAGATTGTCGTCGGCATTCTTGATGGCGGCGCGGGAAGTGGGCCCATTGATCCCGGGCGTGAGCTGGTTGAGACTATCGCCCTGAAAGTGCTGCGTTCCATCCGGGTCGCGCGACCAAAACACCAGGACGAAGGGACGGTTGCGCGCTTTGAAGAGCGGCAACACGACCTTGGTGGCGACATCGGCGAAATAGTCCTGTTGGGCGACGTTGGCCACCTTGGCTCCGGGCGTGGTGGCGTTGCCGGCCTTACCGTTGTCGCCGCGCGAGGGTGCGGCAAGGGGAAGTTCAGCGGCGGTCATGGCCGCCTGCACCTCTTGGGACAACGGGATGCCGCTTGGGCTTCCGGTCGAGTCGTCGACCACAATCGTCGGTGCACCGGTGCGATCGGTGTGATCGAAGATCAGTGCGGGGCCGAGCTTGCCAACCGTCGCGGTGCTGATGCCGGCATCACGTGCCGCCTTGAGCAAGGTCACCTCGTCGAGGTAGTCGCCGGCAAAATGCTCGTCGACATCGCCCAACACCGGGTCACTCTCGAGAAAGGGCGTCAGGCTGTCGCCGGCTCCCGGCACAGGAAAGCCGGAGTAGATCGTGTTGCTGAAATCGCCGGTGTCCCCGAGATAATGGCCGGTCGCCATTGCTGAGGCGTTGGGGGTCGTGAAGGTCGGGAACAACGAGTGCGGATTCTTGAAATTGACGCCTTGGTCCCGAATAGCGCTCATCGTCGGCGCTGTCTGATCCGAAACGATCAAGGCACGCAGCCCGTCCGGTACGAAGAGCACGATATTGTGCGGCCGCTCAGTAGCCGCGGTCGGCTGCGCTATGGCGCCGAAGACGAACGCCAAGGAAAGGGCTAAGCTTCGCAGATTTCGCACGGATCGACCTATACCGTCGGTTGCACCGGAATATCAGGGCCGGAACGTAGCAGCGCAATTTGACAGAAATGTTACAAAACGCGTGCTGCGAGTATCGCTGCACGGCGCGCGGTCGAGGATCATCGGGCCACGTCATTAAGGAGCTTGACCCGGACATGCCGGATGGCGGCTGTGCCATTGCCGCGCTAAATCGACCGAACGAAACTCGGTTTCACAAGGTCGTGATGAAGCTGGGCTCGGCGGGGTTTGCAGGGGATAGCAATCGTTAACCCTGCTTAGAAAAGCCCCGAATACGCCGGGAAGCGGGGTCGCCTCGTTCCCGGTCGTTCGATGGATCGCTGCCATGTCGAAGAGAAACGGATGGGAACTCGTCAGAGCCCTACCGCTGCCAGTTGTGTTCAAGGTCAACGGCGCGGTGGGGGCCGGGGTCGAGCATAAATCTATGTCGGAAGAGGTTTTTCCGCTTTATTTCTTACATATTGCAAAAACCGGAGGAACCAGCCTCACCGCCGCACTTAAAGCATTCTACCGCGCCGATGAAGTGATCTCGGACGCAGGCAATATTTCTGTTGATTTTCTCAAAGCCCATGAGCATCGCATTAACGATGCCACCTTTCTTCACGGCCATGCCCAACATGATGTTATGTCCTATCTTATGAGTCGTGTCAGAGCGATTACTTTGCTCCGTGACCCCAAAGCCCAGGCAGTGTCGAATTTTCTACATGTTGTACGAGATCTAGGTAATCCCTTGAGATGCGCCGCAATAAACCTCGGCTTTACTGAGTTTATTACCACATTTTGGCACTATGCCGTTTATCAAACAAACGCGCTCCACGTATCGATCACACCGGGGCCGGTACGATTTCCGGAGGAGCTCGAGCAGCATGTCGGCCAGATCTTTACTTTGCTCGACAAGATGTTCTTTGTCGGCTGCCTCGAGCAGATGAACGATGTTTACCTGCTACTGTCGCTCTTGTTGAGGCTGCCGGCTTGCCTGACCATTCCGCATCTAAATAGCGCTGCACAACAAGGCATTAGCGGAGATACCCTCGACCGGCTGGGTACCGAATACGAGGCATTGCAGAACAATGCCGGGATTGCGCATCTCTTGTCGATCGAGCGGGCAGTCTATGACAAGGCGGCATCGTTGCGGAGCAGATACCGGCACCGGTGCGTCGAGCAGGCTTTCTTCGCCGGGTCGACGGATTGCGTATTACCATTCACTGCCTATTCCGGCGCAAACGGCACCATCCATCTGGCCGGCAATTGGCGGGGACCCGAGATGACGCCCTGTGGGCCGGGCTGGTGGACTGAGCGCGACGAGCGCTCGACCCTGCTGATCGAGTTGGCCCCGCCTGCGCATACGCTCGAAACGGAGATCTATGTTACGCATTTCGTCAACGCGCTCGTCTTCGAAGCCGATGACCTTATCCTTGGACACACCTTGGAGACCGCGGCAAACGGTACCCGGCGCATCCGCGTCGATTTGCGCCCTCTTAGCTGCCAACGCGGGGGGCGGACCATTCTGACATTGCGCCTTGCGCGCGAAATCGGACCTTCGGTGCCGCCCTACTATCCGGCTTTGGCGTTGCGCAATTTTCAGCTCGTCTGACGGCTAGCGGCATGGGCACGAGCGCTACGAGCATGAGTCTTTATTCGCGAGGCCAGCTCGACCTTGGCGGTGCAGAATTTGCTGAAGGGTACGGCACAAACACCTGGCTCAGCGCGACGACGTTGTCGGTATAGACCGCCGCTCTGGGTCGCAACCCGGACTCCCTCCCGATTCACTTACCGCAGGCACTCAGCAGCATATGGCCGTAGTGCGCCATCGCCGCCTGGCGGCTGGCGGCATGGTGGGTCAGGATCGTCATCACGTCGCGGCGGGTGGCGCCCAGTTCATCGCTGTCATAGACCCAGCAGGCGCCGTCCAATCCGCACAGCCGATCGAGCGCCGAGGCCGCCTGATGCTGCGCACAGACCATGTCGCGCCGGGCGCGCAACGCGCCCACCTCGGTGATCTTGCGGCTCGAGCTGACCGCCGCGGTGCTCGCCTGGCGCCCGGTGTGCAATGGCATTGTCTCAACGTCGACCGCGGCGGCGGCCGCGCCATCTGCACCACCCTCGGACTCCACCACCTTGGTTACCCCGCGCGACAAACGGCGGGCGCCGCGCACTACTGCGCCAATGCCGCGGCCCCTGCGACGAGCCCGCTACTCTTTGATCCCGGCCTCGTCGGCCGCCTGGTGAAAGAGGCAACTCAACTGGCGAGTGGTCATCGGCTTGCCG
>JAFAHQ010000101.1 GCA_019237135.1 Alphaproteobacteria bacterium | reverse complement strand
GGGCAAGCCGTGCTTCTATCAGAAGCATCTCGGCAAGGGCGCACCCGAGGCGATCGGCCATGTCGACATCGTCGAAGACGGGGAGACCGTGGCATATCCCGTCATCGAAGATCTGGCCGGACTGATCGGGCTGGTGCAGATGAACGTCATCGAGCTCCACCCCTCGGGCGCCGGGGTCAAAAAGCTCGACACCCCCGACCGGATCACCTTCGATCTCGACCCGGACGAGGGCTTGGCCTGGCCGCGGGTCACCGAGGCGGCGATCGAGATACGCGAGGCGTTGCTGGCAATCGGCCTTCAGAGCTTTGCCAAGACGACCGGCGGCAAGGGCTTGCACGTGGTCGTGCCGCTCCTCCCGAAGCTCGGCTGGGACGAGGCGAAGTCCTTCACCAAATGGGTCGCCGACAGCTTCGTCGCGCAATTTCCCGAGAAGTTCACGGCGAACCAGGCCAAGCGGGCCCGGCGTGGCCGCATCTATATCGACTACCTACGCAATAGCCGCGGCGCCACCGCGATCGGCGCCTATTCGCCGCGTGCGCGGCCAGGTGCGACGGTCTCGACCCCGCTGTTCTGGGAAGAGGTCGAAAAGGGGGTGCGTCCCGAAGGCTTCACGGTCGTTACCGTGCCGCAACGTCTCGCTGGGCTCGAGGCCGATCCGTGGGCGGAGATTGGCAAGCTTCGCCAGTCGATCAGCGCGGCAGTCCGGCGCCAGGTGCGGGCTTGATCGCCGCGGTAGCCGCCGGGAACGATCTGCGATATTGAACCGTTAAGGTTTGCCGGGTCTCGGCGACGGAACAGGAGGTCGACATGCCGCGAGCTAGCTGGAACGGATTCCTCCGCCTGTCGCTGGTGACCTGCCCGGTCTACCTGGTCCCGGCGACGACCGAGGCAAAACGCGTCCGGTTCAACCAGCTGAATTCCGAGACCGGCAACCGTGTGGCGCAACAGCTCGTCGACTCCAAGACCGGCGACCCGGTTGACCGCGACCAGATCGTCAAGGGATACGAATACGAGCGCGGACGCTATGTGACGATCACCGACGACGAGCTGAAGGATTTGCAGATCGAATCGTCGAAGATCATCGACCTCGAACGCTTTGTCGACCGCGACGAGGTCGATCCGCTCTATCTCGACACCCCCTATTACGTCCATCCCGACGGCGAGATCGCGGCCGAGACGTTCCGGGTCATCGGCGAGGCGATGGCCAAGACGAACAAGGTCGGGATCGGGCACGTCACGCTGTCGAGCCGGGAGCGGCTGGTGCTGGTCGAGCCACACGACGGCGGGTTGGTGATGTCGACCGTGCGGTCGGCCGACGAGGTCCGCCCGCCCGAATTCGGTGCCAAACCGAAGGGCGAGGCCGACCCCGACATGGTGGCGATCGCCGAGACGATCATCGAACGCCGCTCGGGTGCCTTTGACCCGGAGACCTTCCGCGACCGCTACCAGGATGCGCTGCGCGAGCTGGTCGAGGCCAAGACCAAGGGACTGGAGCGGCCGTCGCGCGAGGTCGCCGAGCCGCCCAAGGTCATCAATCTGATGGACGCGCTGAAGCGCAGCCTGGCGCAGGAAGCGGAGGCGGAGCCAAAGCAAGCGGCCGCGAGCAAATCCGCGCGCCCCCAACCCGCTTCCGACCGCCGCCAGGCCGCACTGCTTTTGCCGGTAGCGGGCGGTCGCAAAAAGAAGGAACCCGCGGCGGCCGAGCCGGTGGCTGCACCGGCGCAGAGGGGCCGGAGAAGAGCGAGCTAGGGCCGCCTCTCAGTTTCCCTGCCATACGGGAAAAACCCGGGAAAAAATTTTTCGGGGGTGCCCCGCAGCGAAAAAAATCCTGCTCTGCCAGAGGCTTGGGCACGGCGCTGGGCAGAAATCGAAGGTCTGGCAGGGAAACGGCAGGGAAAGCAAAAACCGGCGAGTTGGGTGGGTACGTGGGTACGCGAGAATTGCCCGAATAATAATTCCATAATTGACAATTCACCACGGTCCTCCTATATGGAGCGCAACCTCCCCGTGGCAAGTGGGCGGCGCTGTCGACGTTTATCGCAAGGCGGCCCTCCGGGGCGCTTTTGCGTCGGGTATCCCTCCTAAACTTTCCGACTGCGCGGCGGACAGCCTTGCCTCGCCGATTGCGCCATCCTGGCAGGAGCAGTATTGGTCGGCCTCGCCGCCAACACCCTGTTCGGTCTTTGGTGGCTTGACCCAGCTATCGCGTTCCTGATTGCGGTGGTCTGCATTCGCGAGGGCCATAAAGCTTGGCGCGGCGAGCAGTGTGGCGCTACCTGTTCCTGAGCGAGCCCGGAAGAAACTCACCCATCTTGTGAGACGCGAAAGTAGCGCCGCTATGTTTCGATCTTGGGGAATGTCGCCAGAACGCCTTGAATGCCGCGGTAACGAGTATCAAGCCGAGCAAGAGCTTCAGTAACTCGGCTGATGCTGATCCGGCGAACGCGCCGCCTGCCGAAGCCCCTATCAGACTCTCAACACCCAAGGGGGCGCCGATCCGCAAGAGCGTCGAGCGGCTCGGAAGTAGCCCGAGACGCCCATACCGGAACAACCCCATACACACGGTCGGGATCGACACAAACAGGACGGCGCTTCCTGCGATATGGATGTCGGCACCAAAGACGAAAATCAGGGTCGGAATAAGAAGCTCACCGCCCGCCACGCCGAGGAATGTGCTGGCCGTGCCGATGCACAGACCGAGAATGATACCAGCCACAATTTGGACATCGGGTGCGGCAGGGACGAGGGCAGGAAGCCCGGCAGGCAGGAACCGCTCGAAGATCAACAGCGCACCAATCCCGATCAGGAGAAGGGCGATTGCTCGTTCGAGTCGGTGATCTGAGACACGAGCGAGCAGCCGCACGGCGAACCATGCGGCTGTGATGCCGCCGATCGCGAGAGCGACGACAACCGGGGCGAAGGCTCCGACTCCGACCAACGACCCGGTATGCCAGCGCACAATCAGGGCCGTCATCAACGTGATTAGGCTGAGAAGCTGGTTCATCGGCACGGCTGCACGGGCTGTGAAACCGATTAGAGTGACAAGGAGCGGCAACCGGAACTCCCCACCACCTAGGCCAATCAGACCCCCGATGCCGCCAATCAACAGGGCACAACCAAGGGCGGTGGTAATCGTTCGCCAACCGGCGAGCGCTGGCGTGCTAACCGATGGTGCAACCGATATCGTCATGCACCGGCTCGTGCGCTATGGCCATTCACCATAGCGCATACAAGCCCGTTATGGCAATATCACCATAACGCTTTCTATCTCTCAGACCTTGGGACCGGCGTCAGGTCGAGCGCGGCGCTTCAGCGCTGCCAAGTCGTCGTCGGCGATTGCTGCGGTCTGTTCATGTATACGGCGATAGCGTTCAAGCACCTCGGCACCAAAGGGGGTCAGGATCGCACCGCCACCCCCTGCTCCGCCCGGAGCAGCTTTCACGACGGGCTCGGTGAAGGCTCGGTTGATGCTGTCGAGTAGAACCCACGCTCGCTTGTAGGACATACCCATGTCGCGGGCGGCGGCAGAGATCGATCCGGTATCACGGATGCTTTGGAGCAGTGCTACTTTACCGGGGCCGATGCGAGCGCCGGAATCGAAAACAATACTGATTCTGACCCGAGCCATGGTGACACTCTGCCATGCAGGCAAGCGCCCACACCATAGAGCACGCTATTCTTCGGCCCTTATTTCGGAGAGATTTCCGAGTCGAACATCCCTGCCAGAAGCCCGTCGTCGGGAAAGGCCGGGGCGTTTTCCGGGTAGGGTCACGCGGACCCGATCGAGCCTTGCAGGGGTAGAGCGGAAAGAAGCGGTGCGTCAGCCGGTGAAAATTACGACCGCTTTACGGGTGTGAAAAAGAGAGAACGCAATTCAGTCGTCACGGTGTCTTTTGCGGCGGAATAGTCCGCAGATATGCAACAATCGAATCCAGGTCAGACGGAGTGATCCCTTTATACCAGTCAAACGCCATAATCCGATTCAATGCAGTGCCATCCGGCCGCTTGCCATCGGTGATCGCCACCTTGATCTGCTCGTCGGTCCATTTGCCAAGGCCATCCTCGGGGTCAGAGGTAATGTTTCGGCTGACCGACCCATTCGGCAACTTCCGACCACCGGCAAAGGCCCGGCTCATATCAGAGGGCTGGTCTTTACCCGCAGGGGTATGGCAGACCACACAGTGACCAAAGGTCGCCAGATACCCGCCATAGGCCACTTTGTCTGTACGCGAGGGGTCGTCGACATGGGTCACTGGAGGCCCATAGTTCTCGGGCAGCGAAATTTTGTAGACGCTCCGCGGAACGGCATGTTTGACCGGCTTCATCGTCAGCAGGTAGGTCGCAATGGCCGAGGCGTCATTGTCTGACAGGTTGCGATACACAGAAATTGGCATTGGTGGGCCGAGGATCTTCCCATCCGGCCGTCTGCCATCGCGCAGCGCCGTGACGATCTGCGCGTTGGTCCATTGACCAATTCCGGTGTCGGCGTCGGGGGTGATATTGGGCATGCTCAGATGACCAATATCCTCGTCTAATTCCGCGCCACCCGACAGTTCGGTGCCGGGAATTATCGTGCCGCCGATTAGCTCACCTTGCCGCGGCGAGTGGCAATTGCCGCAACCGCCGATCGTGGTGACTAGATATTGGCCGCGCTCAGCGATCGTTTCAGCCTTGGCGACGCTCGACAGAGCGATCAGCGACGCGGCGAGATAGACTGACTTCATCAACGCTCTCCTGTTCTCCTCTTGCCCTCGACAATCGAGTCACGCGGACCCGGTCACTGCGTGACTTCCTCGGGAAGGAAGATTTGGCGCGAATAAAACGGCAGCGATGTAATGCTGATCAGCTGCTCCGACCCGTCAAACAGCAGGGACAGCTTTGGGCCCGTTGCTTTAAACAGGTATTTTAGCGTGCGGTCGGTGCCGGTGGCGCTGCTGCGCACGACATCCGCGGCCTGTTCGAACCGGTAGATTCGATAGAAGTCGGGCTTCACCGCCGAGTGGGGGGTTACTTCGCCCTTACTCCTGACGGGAACCCCGCTGATGTATTGCAGTTGCAGTTGGATGGCGTCGCCGCCGTCGCCCTTGAATTCCCAGGACTCCTCGACAGTCGACTTCCCAGCTGCATCGGTGTGGACATGGCGGTCTACGGTGGCATTGGCCGCGGCGGCAGTGCCATAGGGTCCCGGAGCATAGCTGGGGTTCGACACCAACCCCGGACCAACCATCCCCACCGTCGCATCCGTGCCCTTTTTCTTAGCCGGGACTCCTATGCCCGCGATGCGAAAGAGCTCCCCAGGGGTGCCATCTGGATTTTGTACCGCGAGCTCGTCGATGAAGATGACGGTCAGATTGGCGTCCTTGGACGAGCCGGTGCTGGGCGGACTGACCTGCCATCCCTCGGGCAAGAGCTTTTGCGCGGCGGCGTCCGGCACCTTGAACGCCAGGAGCGTCCGCACCGAGGCGTCGGTTGCGACCAGCTT
>JAFAHQ010000410.1 GCA_019237135.1 Alphaproteobacteria bacterium | reverse complement strand
CGCCGACCAGATCATGAGTTGGTGGATTCACCACCCGCACCGCGCACCGGACGAGATCGTTGAACCTTATCCATCGCACCTGCATATCAACCTTCTGCCGCGCCTGCGCGGCCGAGGCGTTGGACGGAGGTTGATGGCCCAGTGGCTCGGAACGCTTCGGGACATGGGCTCGCGAGGGGCACACCTCGCGGTCGGCGCTGCCAACCGGCGCGCCATCCGATTTTACCGGGCGTGCGGTTTTCACGAGCTGGAACGCCCGTCGCGGCCCGCCCCGGCGCCGCTTTGGTTTGGCATCAGCCCCGGTCCGCGCTTTCGCGGGAATGATGAACGCGCTACTGACACTCAGTGATCGGCGCTTCGATCGGCCTCGTCTTTCTCGCGCCCCATGACCCAGCACTTCCTTGCATCTTGGTGTCTTGTCTTGCTGACCGCCGGCTCGGTGATGGCGCAGGCGCCGCCGCCCGGGGTCGAGCCCGAACCCGGCCGGGTGTTTTGCGAGCAGAGCGTCAGCTACCGGCTCGCCGATCCGTCAACAATGCCCGAGTCTTATCAACGCTTTCTCGGCGCTTGGACCGACGCGGCCTGGGACGCCAATACTTGTGCTGCGCTGATCGTCGACGACGTGAAGTCTGATGGTACCGCGTCGATCATTTACGTCTTTGGGCCGTTGGGCCCGAACCCGCATGTTACTGGCGGTATTTTGCATGGTACCGGGGTCATTCGTGACGACGAGCTCAGATTCCAGAACTCCGACGGAACCCAGTTCACCTTCCGGCCGGCGATTGCCGATCTCGTCGGCCAGATGACCACGCCGAAAGGCCAGACCTACCAAGCCACCTTCAAGAAGACATTCTAGGTCGACCCCAATGGCCCCCAATGATTGCCGTGCACAAGCTGCGCGGACGAACCGAGGCCATCAGCCGAGTTGACGCTGCCGGCGCACGTTCCTAAATCTCGCCACGCTGGGGGCGATCACCCAGCGAGTGATGTGCTGATGCTTCGGTCGGCACCGCTTGGCTCGCGAGGATCGGGTAACCACATCGACGATTTGGATGAAATTGTGGTCCGCTGACCGCGGCAGGCGGCGCCTGCCGGGGTCGAATCGTCATACGTGACTTGCGCATGCCTGACCCTACTGCACCGTCGCCGATTTACGAGCTCAACGAACGCAGCCGCGAAATCTTTCGCCTGATCGTCGATGGGTACGTTGCCACCGGGGAGCCAGTCGGCTCGCGCACCCTGTCGCGTCGTATCGGACAGAACCTGTCACCCGCGACGATCCGCAATGTCATGGCAGATCTCGAAGAGGCGGGGCTGCTCTATGCACCGCACACATCCGCTGGCCGATTGCCGACCGAGGCGGGATTGCGGCTCTTTGTCCATGGGCTTTTAGAGGTCGGTCGTCTCGCCGAAGACGAACGCCGCAGCATCGAGAGCCTTTGCGTCGCACGCGGCAAGAGCCTCGCCCAGGCGCTGGAAGAGGCGACGAGCGCGTTGTCGGGTCTGTCGCATTGTGCCGGGATCGTCGTTGTCCCTAAACAAGACCGCCCGCTGAAGCACCTGGAATTCGTCCATCTAGGCCCCGGTCGCGCGCTCGTCGTGCTGGTTACCGAGGACGGCCTCGTCGAGAACCGCGTCATCGAGGTACCGCTCGGCTTGCCGCCTGCAGCGTTGGTCTCAGCTGGAAACTTTCTCAATGCCAGATTGATCGGGCGGACGATCGAGGAAGCAAAGGCGGAGATTGCGGAAGAGATTGCCTCGAACAAAGCGCAACTCGACGAGCTGACATCGAAACTCGTCGCGGCAGGGCTCGCAAGCTGGGCGGGAGGGGGCGAGGGCAGCGCGCTGATTGTACGCGGCCAGGCAAACCTGCTAGAGGATGTGACCGCGCTTGCCGATCTCGAAAGGCTGCGCACGCTCTTTGAAATGCTCGAAACTCGCGAGACCATGCTGCGCCTTCTCGATGCCAGCAAGCAGGGTGAGGGCGTGCAGATCTTTATCGGCGCCGAGAGCCACCTGTTCGGGGTAACCGGTTGCTCGGTGGTGATTGCGCCCTATCAGAACAGCCGAGAACAAGTCGTCGGCGCGATTGGGGTGATCGGCCCCACTCGACTCAACTATGCCCGGATCATTCCGATGGTGGACTATACCGCCAAGGTGATCGGGCGCCTGATTGGATAGGACGATTGATGAACGATACGGAAAAGGAACGGGAGACGGCACCCGCCTGTGAAGCAATAGCCGCCAATAATAATGTCGAGAACCCGACCGAGGCGCCGGGCGCAACGGAGGCGGCGGAGCCTTCGGCCGAAGAACGTGTTGCGGCGCTCGAGGCGGAGATCGCCGAGCAGAAGGATCACCTGTTGCGGGCTCTGGCCGAGACGGAGAACGTTCGGCGCCGCGCTCAGCGCGAGCGCGAGGACGCATTGAAATATGCGGTTGCGGGCTTCGCGAAAGAGTTGCTTTCCGTGGCAGACAATCTGCGCCGGGCGCTCGACAGCCTGCCGGAGACCGAGGCCAGGGAGGAGCGCACGCGCGGCCTTCTCGCCGGCGTCGCGGCGACCGAACGCGAGCTCCTTTCGGTTTTCGAGCGGCATGGCATCCGGCGCATCGATCCGGATGGCGAACGCTTCGATCACAATTTGCACCAGGCGATCTTCGAGGCCGAGCGGCCGGGCAAACCCGACGGCATGATCATCGAGGTTCTGCAGCCCGGTTATGTGCTGCACGACCGGTTGCTTCGACCTGCAATGGTCGGCGTCGCCAAAGGAAACCAGGGGTCCGGGGAGCCCACCGAATCCGCCACCACTGTGGCGTAAGCGTTGCAGAACCAGTGTATCCGGGCCGGTTGTAGCTGAGCGCTGGCTCACATATATAACCCTAACTACAGTCAGGGGATGGCTGAACAATCACTTCCCGGGGGATCGGGACGGTGCTTCCCCGGGCCGTCCGGTCCTGCTTTTCAAAAGAGGTGTACATGAGCAAAGTCATCGGTATCGATCTCGGCACGACGAACTCCTGCGTTGCCGTGATGGAGGGCAGAAACGCCAAGGTGATCGAGAACAGCGAGGGTATGCGAACGACACCCTCGATGGTCGCCTTTACCGAGTCCGGTGAGCGCCTAGTCGGTCAAGCGGCAAAGCGTCAGGCTGTAACCAATCCCGAGAACACGTTCTTTGCGATCAAGCGCCTGATTGGCCGCCGGTTCACCGATCCGATGGTCAAGAAAGACATGGATCTGGTGCCCTACAAGATCATCACCGGCGACAATGGTGACGCCTGGGTCGAGGGTCGTGGCAAGAAATATGCGCCATCTCAGATCAGTGCCTTCATTCTGCAGAAGATGAAAGAGACGGCCGAGGCCTATCTCGGCGAGACGGTCACCGAAGCCGTGATTACTGTCCCGGCATATTTCAATGACAGCCAGCGCCAGGCGACGAAAGATGCCGGCAGGATTGCCGGGCTCGAAGTCTTGCGCATCATCAACGAGCCGACCGCGGCGGCGCTCGCGTACGGCATGGAGAAGAAGGGCAGCGGTACGATCGCGGTTTATGATCTCGGCGGCGGTACCTTCGACATCTCGGTGCTCGAGATCGGCGACGGCGTCTTCGAGGTCAAGTCGACCAACGGCGACACCTTTCTCGGCGGCGAAGACTTCGACAAGAAGATCATCGACTATCTCGCCGACGAGTTTCGCAAGGAGCAGGGTATAGATCTGCGCAACGACCGGCTCGCCCTCCAGCGGCTGAAAGAGGCGGCCGAGAAGGCCAAGATCGAGCTGTCTTCTTCGGTGCAGACGGACGTCAACCTACCCTTCATCACAGCCGATCAGCACGGCCCCAAGCATCTCAACATCAAGCTGACCCGGTCAAAGCTCGAGGCGCTGGTGGACGACTTGATCCAGCGGACCGTCGGCCCCTGTGGCAGCGCTTTAAAGGATGCCGGACTGCGCGCGTCAGAGATCAACGAGGTGATCCTGGTCGGCGGCATGACCCGCATGCCCAAGGTTATCGAGACGGTCAAGCAGTTCTTCGGCAAAGAACCGAACCGCGGCGTCAATCCGGACGAGGTCGTGGCCGTCGGTGCGGCGATCCAGGCAGGTGTCTTGAAAGGCGAGGTCAAGGATGTCCTGCTCCTCGACGTCACACCGCTATCGCTCGGCATCGAGACATTGGGCGGCGTATTTACCCGATTGATCGACCGCAACACGACAATCCCGACCAAGAAGAGCCAGACCTTTTCGACCGCGGAAGACAATCAGACGGCGGTCACGATCCGCGTGTTCCAGGGCGAGCGCGAGATGGCATCCGACAACAAGCTGCTCGGCCAGTTCGACCTGGTCGGCATCCCGTCGGCGCCGCGCGGTATGCCGCAAATCGAGGTGACCTTTGACATCGACGCCAACGGCATCGTTCAGGTCTCCGCCAAGGACAAGGCGACCGGCAAGGAGCAGCAGATCCGCATCCAGGCGTCGGGCGGCCTCTCCGAGGCGGATATCGACCGCATGGTCAAGGATGCCGAAGCGCATGCCGAGGAGGACAAGCGGAAACGCGAGCTGGTCGAGGCCAAGAACAGCGCCGACGCGCTGATCCATACGACCGAGCGGACCCTGACCGAAGCCGGCGAGAAGGTCTCCCAAGGCGATCGCGAAGCGGTCCAGCAGGCGATCCAAGCGCTGAAGGACACCCTCGCCAGCGAGGATGCCGCGCAGATCAAGGCTAAGACCGAGGCCTTGGCGCAGGCTTCGATGAAGGTCGGCGAGGCGCTCTACAAGGCGCAACAGGCGCAACAAGCCGGAACCGGCGAAGGCAGTCCGTCATCGGGCGGCACAGCCGCAGACGGCGGCAGCGACAAGGTTGTAGACGCCGATTTTGAGGAGGTCGACGACCAGAAGAAGCGAGGGTCCGGCTGAACGGCTGCATTGCCGAGATGGGATCGGATGCGACTACCCGGCGGATTTTCCGCCGGGGTGAGGCTTAACCCTCTAATCGGACCCCCCGGTCGGTCATGGCTAAACAGGACTTTTACGAGACCCTCGGCGTTTCCAAATCGGCGAGCGCCGACGAACTCAAGCGGGCCTATCGCAGGCTCGCAATGCAGTATCACCCCGATCGCAATGCCGGCGATAAGGGCGCCGAGCAGAAATTCAAAGATCTGAACGAAGCTTACGACGTCCTCAAAGACGACCAAAAGCGGGCCGCCTATGATCGTTTCGGTCATGCCGCCTTCGAACAAGGCGGTAGACACGGCCCAGGCGGTTTCGGTTTCGCAGCAGGCGGTTTTGCCGACATCTTCGACGAGATGTTCGGTGAGTTTATGGGCGGTGGCCGGCGCGGCCAAGGTGGGCCGAGCCGCGGCAGTGATCTGCAGTACAATCTCGAGATCTCGCTCGAGGAGGCCTTCCGCGGCAAGCAGACGACGATCCGCGTCCCGACATTGGTCGCCTGCGAGCAGTGTAAGGGCAGCGGCGCCGAGGCCGGGTCGAAGCCGATAACCTGCCCAAGGTGTCACGGCAGGGGTCGCCTACGCGTGCAGCAGGGCTTCTTCACGATCGAGCAGACTTGCGCCGGCTGTCAGGGTGCCGGACGCGTTATCGACAATCCCTGCAAGGCGTGCGGCGGCCAGGGACGCACGCGGCGCGAAAAAACGCTGTCGGTCAACATTCCTGCCGGGGTCGAGGATGGCATCCGGATGCGGCTTGCTGGAGAAGGCGAGGTCGGGGTACGTGGCGCCTCGGCGGGTGATCTCTTCGTCTTCATCAGCGTGGCGCCACATCGGATCTTCAAGCGCGACGGCCCGAATATCCACTGCCGGGTACCGCTGCCGATCACGACGGCTGCCCTCGGCGGCACGATCGAGGTGCCGACCGTGGACGGCAGCCGAACGCGCGTCTCGGTACCGGCGGGGACCCAGTCGGGGCACCAGTTCCGGCTCAGGGGGAAGGGAATGACCGTGCTGCGCTCACCCGCGCGTGGCGACATGTTCATCGAGGCGGTCGTCGAGACCCCACAGAATCTAACCAAGCGGCAGCAGGAGCTGCTGCGCGAATTCGAAAAGGAAGGTGGGAGCCGCCCTACCCACCCCGAAAGCGAGGGCTTCTTCGCTCGGGTCAAGGAATTCTTCGAGGACTTACGGGAGTAACTGCGCTCCCTCACACCCGCCTCGCTATGCAACACGCCTTTATCAGAGGGCAACAGAATAAAGCTTATTCACGCGGCAGCGAGTGGCGACGACGCGATGTTTTCCTGTGAATTCCGCTGTCTGCAGGGAACACACGGGGATGGCCAGCTACTCCGCGGCGACGCGCTCGCGACCGCTCTTCGGCAGCGCCGCGTCGTTTCCTCTGGCCAGCACGGCTTCGAGGGCGTGGTGGACCTCGGCGAGCTTCGGGGGCTGTTCGATCTTATGGCCGAACAGGTTCTTGACGTAGAACACGTCGACGACCTTTTCACCGTAGGTCGAAATCTTGGCGCTTGAGATCTGCAGATTAAGCCGCGTCAGCTCGCGGGTCAGCTCGTAAAGCAAGCCCGGCCGGTCACGGCCGTTGACCTCGACGACCGTGTGCGACGCACTCGCTTTGTTGTCGACGAGCACACGAGGCATCACGGTGAAAACTTGCATTCGGCTCGGAAAGGCCGGCGGGCGAGCGAGCTCGCGATGAGGCTTTAGGTCGCCGGTCAGCACGTTCTCGAAAATCACCGCCAGCCTGGCCAACTTGTCCGGGCGATCGAAAGCGCGACCCGCCAGATCCTGGACCCAGAAAGTGTCGAGCGCCATTCCGTTCGCCATCGTCATGATCTTGGCATCGACGATATTGGCACCGCTGACGGCAAGCGCACCCGCAATCCGCGAAAACAGGCCGGCATGATCGGCGGTATAGAGGGTGATCTCGGTTACCGAGCGGTGAAAATCGACGCGCTTTTCGACAGTGAGAGGCGCGCCGCTCATTTCCGCCTCGCGCATCAGTCGGGCGTGTCGCGCATGGGTCTCGGGGTCGAAGGATAGCCAATAGAACGGATAGCCGCGGCTGGTGAAGGTCGCGAACGCTTCCTCACCAAAATCAGGCAGCAGCCGCCGCGCCGCCTCCTGAGCCGCGGCGACCCGCGAATCCTGTGCAGCGATGGTTAGCCCCCCTGACATCACGTCGGTCGCCCGTTGATAGAGCTCGCGCAGCAGGGCCGCCTTCCATCCGTTCCACACGTTGGGCCCGACAGCGCGGATATCCGCTACGGTCAGTACAAGCAGGAGCTTGAGCCGTTCCGGCGATTGCACCCGCTCCACGAAGTCGCGGATCGTCTTCGGGTCACTGATGTCAAGCTTGAACGCGGTACCGCTCATCAGTAGATGCCAACGCACCAACCACGCGACTGTTTCGGTTTCTTCGTCCGAAAGTCCAAGCCGCGGGCCGAGCTTCACAGCGATCTGCTCACCGATCTCCGAGTGATCACCACCCCGGCCCTTGCCGATGTCGTGTAATAGCAAGGACAGATAGAGCGCACCACGCGAGACGATCCCTGCAACGAGCTCGGTCGCCAGCGGATGCTCCTCCCGGAAAAGCCCGTTTTCGATTTTGTGTAGGATTCCGATAGCGAAGAGCGTGTGCTCGTCGACTGTATAGTGGTGGTACATGTCGTACTGCATCTGCGCAACGACACGCCCAAAGTCGGGGATAAAGCAGCCGAAGACTCCGGCTTCGTTCATCCGCCGCAGCGCCGTCTCGGGATCCTTGCGAGAGGTCAGGATCTCGATAAACAGGCGGTTTGCCTCGGGATCGTTGCGCACTCGATCGTCGATCAGCTTCAGCGACTGGCTCGCCGCCCGCAATGCGCGCGGGTGAATGTCGAGCCCGTGCTCGTCCGCGACATGAAAGAGACGCAGGAGCGACACCGGGTCCTGCTTGAAAAAATCCTCGCCCGGTATCGTCAACCGCTCGCCGTCGAGCACGAAGCCGCCGAGCGACCGGCGCCCGGCGCCCCAGCGCGCCCATGAAAGCCGACGTCGGCGCTTCTGGTCAGCTTCGAGGATCGCGCAGAAAATCCGGGTCAGGTCGCCGACGTCCTTGGCGACCAGGAAATAATCCTTCATGAACCGTTCGACCCCGCGGCCCCGCTCATCATCGGTGTAGCCCATTTGCCGTCCGATTTCGGTCTGTAGGTCGAAAGTGAGTCGCTCTTCAGCGCGGCCGGCGAGGTAGTGGAGATGGCAGCGAACCGTCCACAGGAAGTTCTGGGCATGGTCGAACCGCAGAGACTCGTCGGCCGACAGCACGCCCAGCTCGACGAGCTTGCCGACGTCGTCGGTGCGGTAAATGTACTTGGCGATCCAGAACAGCGTATGCAGGTCTCTGAGCCCGCCCTTGCCTTCTTTGACGTTTGGCTCAAGCTGGTAACGGCTGTCGCCGACGCGTTGGTGCCGCGCATCGCGCTCGGCTAGCTTGCCCTCGACGAACTGCGCCGCGGTGCCGCGCACGATGTCGGAATCAAAACGCCTCTTGAGATCTCTGAAGAGCGCCTGTTCGCCCCACAAATAGCGCGCCTCGAGCAACCCGGTGCGGATGGTCAAATCGGATTTTGATTGGCGCACGCATTCCTCGACCGAGCGCGTCGAATACCCGATCTTCAGGCCGAGGTCCCACAAGAGGTAGAGGAGATATTCGACGACCTGTTCGGTGTGAGGGGTCCTCTTGTAGGGCAGCAGAAACAACAGGTCTATGTCGGAATAGGGTGCCAACTCACCGCGCCCATAGCCGCCGACGGCGACGATCGCCAGCCTTTCGCCGGAGGTGGGGTTGGGGAGCGGGTAGATATCACCGGTAACGAGGTCGAACAGCGCGCCGATCACCTGGTCCATCAGAAAGCACTGCTCGCGCATTACCGCAGCGCCATCCCCGGTTGCCTCGAAGCGGCGACTAATCGCGGCATGTCCGGTGGTCACCGCCGCCTTCAGTGGCGCGACGAAGGCGCCTCGATCGTGTGCCGAAGCGCGGACCACGGGGACGGCGGCCGACAATTGCTCCGCTAGCGCCTGCCGGTCGATGATGGCGCGTTGCCTGACGATGCTGGGCATGCCGCCCCTCCCCGCCGAAATCGGGCGCCCGCTTTGGCGCACTCGCCTCTCAGCCAACATCATCTCAAGATATATTGTTGTCGACGAAGAAATGCACCCGCCGCTCTCCGATGCCGGAACAGGTTCGCGTGAAGATCCCATCGCAGCAGAGCGTCACGGCGATGGTTTACCCCGCCGCGGCGAGGCACCGTGCCGGCGTGACGCTAATCCTTGCGCACGGAGCCGGGGCAGGCCAGACCAGCGACTTCATCGTCGACTTTGCCAGTGGCTTGGCGGTGCGCGGCATCAACATGATCACCTTCAACTTTTTATACCGCGAACAGGGTCGCCGGGTCCCTGACCCGAACGACAGACTGGAGGCTTGCTGGCACGCGGTGATCGATGCCGTTCGCGATAATGAGGAGTTCAGTGGGAGTCGGCTGACGATCGGCGGCAAGTCGATGGGCGGGCGAATTGCCTCGCAAGTGGCTGCCGAGGACATCGCCGAGCTTGCGGGATTGGTATTTCTCGGCTACCCGCTGCATCCACCGGGCAGACCCGATCGCCTTCGCGCACAGCATCTGTCGCGGATCAAGGCGCCGTTGCTGTTCGTTCAAGGTTCGCGCGACGCCTTCGGAACTCCTGACGAGCTGCGCCCGATCGTAACCTCTTTCGAACCTCCGGCGGATCTCTATGTCGTCGAAGACGGCGACCACTCGTTCAAGGTTCGAAAAGGAGCCGGCGTCAGGCAAGGCGATATCTACCGCGCGGTCCAGGATCATATCGCAGCCTGGCTACGGGGGCGTGCCGCCGTCAGGAGAGCGAGATGAGCGAAGCTGGGACGGCGCCGCGCAGCAAGGCCTTACGGGCCTCCCATTGGGTGGCGGTATCGAGGTCTGCAAAGAACTGAACCTCGCTACCCGCAAAGAGTGCCACCGGTAGCCCGCCGCGGTAGAGCAGGCGATTGCCGGTCAATGCGGCGAGTTTTGGCCCGGGCGTCAGGATGCCAGCGAGGTTGAGCGGATCAGCGCCGGACAGCGATATCCAGTCATCCGAAGCGGGTTTGCGGCGGACCTCGCGCAGCATGCCGACCGCGTCGGGAAGCGCAAACTGCTCACCGGAGAAGCCGGCGACAAACCGGCCGCCGCGGATCTCGCCGCGCGCCTCGAGCCGGCGATAGACGCGCAACAGATCGCGCCATGGCGGTAACCACGGCGCCTCGCGTTCGATCAGGCGCCAGAATACGACCCCATAGCGCAGCAGCAAGGTGCGGGCCAAGTGCTCGATTGCTTCGGGCTTAGCCTGCGGCGCCGGTTGGGTACGCCGCGCCAGCGCCCAACGCCCCGCGTCTTCCATGCGGAACAAAGCGGCGCGCCGGCGCCGCCCGCTGCCGCGCCGGTCGGCGGGTACGAGAAGAGCGCGCAGCCCGGCAAAGCTGTCGGAATTGACGAGGCCGGAGGCGACCAGCTCGGTCAGCGCTTCTTCGACCTGCGGGCGCAGCAGTCCGGTGCTTTCGACCAATTCGTCGAAGAACGAAGCCCCGTATTGCCGGATACAGTCGGCAACCGCTTGGGCCCGGGAACTCAGAGCGACAGCATCGGCGATCGCAGAAAGCGATGCCCAGAGCGGAGCGTGGCGGCGCGCCAACAGGGTAATGGGTGTTGACCGCACCGGGGCTGCGCTGCGCTCGCTGCCATTAGGTCGGACGTTGCGCGGTCTGAGCCGCACCCAGGAGATCCGTCCGGCGAGGCATTGATCATCAAGCCAGGACGGCTCGTATCCACTGAGCCGCGCCGGCAGAATCTCGGTTTCCCAGGCGCCGGCCGGCGCCTCAAAGCCTTCAAGCTGCCGGACGAGGATCTCAAGCGCATCCGGCCCCTCCATGCGAGTCTCGGATGCAACTCGCTGCCAGCGAAACAAGAAGCGCAAAAAATCGATTGCCGCGACTGGCTGGATCTCGGCGCGCAAGCGACCCACCGTATAGCGGTGGATCCGCGCGAGCAGCCGGCGCTCGCACCATTCTTCCGCCGCCGCAGTCCCGGAAAAGCGGCCGCGCAGTGCAAACCCTTCGGCCTCGAGTGCGGCGAGCCCGACAGCTATGTCCCCTGGCGCAAACCCAATCGGCGCCGCCAGTGCCTCCACTGTGGTCGGTCCAAGCCCCTCCAGCCGCCCACGCAGGATTTCGGTCAATGCCTCTTCGCGCGACCAGTCCTGCCCCGCATATTCGTCGGGGGCAGCAATCGCCGGTTCGAGTTTTGCTTCCGGCCACAATGTAAGGAACTGGGGCAGCCGCTCGGCTGTGACCCATAAGGGCGCTTGCGGTGCGAAGAGCCGCGTCACCCGCTTTTCGCGGACGAGCTGTGCGAACCATTCGCTCCAGCTAGGCTGGGCTGCAGCTTCTTCCGCGCTGAGAAACCCGAGCCATGCGAGCGCGTCGTGCAATTCGTCGGTGTTGGTTGGGTCAGGCCAAGTCTCGCTCCGCACGCGTGCTATTGCCTCGGAATCGAGTCGGCCGATATCGGCGGCTGCCTCCGGAGCTAACCAACGCCGGCTCATCACCGCCTGCGTCCGCCGCTCTTCGAGCGGAGCATCGTCGAGGTAGGCATAGGGCCTCGCCGACAATACTTCGAGCGCGAGCGGCGAGGGCTCGGTAACGTCGCGCGTGACCACACGGATTTCGCCGGCTTCGAACCGGGTGAGGATTTGCGTCAGGCCGTCGATGTCCATCGCATCGACCAGGCAATCCGTTATCGTCTGGCGGATCAGCGGATGGTCGGGAATCTCGCGCTCACCGACCAGGTTCTCGGCGCAAGCAAGCTGGTCGGGGAAGATCGCCGCGATCAAATCTTCGGCGTCCATGCGGGCCAGCTGCGGCGGTACCTTCTTGCCGCCGCGGAAGCGTGGCAGCGCCAACGACACGCCCGCGACCCAGCGCCATCGCGTCACGAACATCGGCGCGTCGAGCAAGGCTTGGATCAGCACCGACCGGATGCTGGCCGAATGCAGGTAATGGCGCACCTCGCCGAGGTCGAAGCTGTGCGCCCGGGTCAGCGACAGCACGATATTGTCGTCGGTTGCAGCGGCCTGCAGCTCGAAATTGAACTTCCCGCAAATGCGTTTGCGCAGAGCCAGACCCCAGGCGCGGTTGATCCGGCTGCCATAAGGGGAGTGGATGACCAGCTGCATACCGCCGGTTTCGTCGAAGAAACGCTCGATGACGAGCGTGTCCTGGGTTGGCAGGGTACCCAAAGCGGCGTGCGCCGCGGCCAGGTATTCGACCAATTGCTCGGCGGCGGGTTCGGCGACGCCAACCTCGTCGACCAGCCACCGCAACGTCCGCTCACCCGTCGGGTCGGTAGGCAGCCGGGCGGCGATCTCAGCCCGCAGGCGCGATACCGACTGCGACAGCTCGTCGGTGCGGCCCGGCGCCTCGCCCAACCAGAACGGGATGTTCGGCATCATGCCTGGCGCGTCCTCGACCCGGACCGTGCCGCGCTCGACGCGCAGGATACGGTAGGCGGCGTTGCCGAGCTGGAAGACGTCGCCGGCCATGCTCTCGACCGCCCAATCCTCGTTGACGCTGCCAATGACCTGGTTTTCGGGTTCCAGCAGCACCTGGTAGTCGGCGGTGTCGGGGATGGCACCGCCCGAGGTCAGAGCCGTCAGCCGGGCCCCGCGCCGGCCGCGCAATACATGGTTCACGGCGTCGTGATGGATCAGCGCCCCGCGCCGGCCGCGGCGAGTACCGAAGCCTTGGGCCAGCATAGCGACGACGGCGGCAAAATCTTCGCGCCCCAGCGCCCGGTACGGCCATGCGCGGCGCATCAGCGCAAAGAGCTCGTCCTCTTTCCACTCCCGTGCAGCGGCTTCGGCGACGATCTGCTGCGCCAGCACATCGAGCGGCTGTTCGGGGATCGAGAGGCGGTCGAGCTCGCCGCGATTTACGCTATCGAGCAGTGCCGCACACTCGACCAGTTCGTCGCGCGACAGCGGGAAAAGCCGGCCCTTGGGGGTGCCGTCGACGGCGTGGCCCGAGCGACCGACCCGCTGCAGGAGGGTCGCGATCGAGCGCGGCGAACCGAGCTGGCAGACCAGATCGACATCGCCGATATCGATGCCGAGCTCGAGCGATGCCGTCGCCACCAAGGCCTTGAGCTGACCGTGCTTGAGACGCTGCTCGGCGTCGAGCCGCTGCTCCCTGGCGAGGCTGCCGTGATGTGCGGTCACCTGATTGCCATCGAGGCGCTCGGAAAGCTGACGGGTCACCCGCTCGACCAGCCGGCGGGTATTGACAAAGACCAGGGTCGTACGGTGCGCCTCGATCAGCTCGGCCAACCGGTCATAGACCTGCTGCCAGACTTCGCCCGACATGACCGCTTCGAGCGGCGAGGAGGGGACTTCGAGGGCGAGGTCGCGCGCCCGGCGGTAGCCGGTGTCGATGATCCGGCACTCGGCGTCGGGCCCGACCAGATAATGCGCAACGGCTTCAATCGGCCTCTGCGTAGCCGATAGGCCGACCCGCAGCAGCGGCCCGTTAGAGAGTTCCGCGAGCCGCTCGAGCGACAGCGCCAGATGGGAACCGCGTTTGTTGGGCGCAAGCGCGTGGATCTCGTCGACGATGACCGTGTGGGTGGTCGCCAGCATTTTGCGGCCGGAGTCCGACCCGAGCAGGATGTAGAGAGACTCCGGTGTGGTGACGACTATGTGCGGCGGCGTGCGGCCCATACGCTGGCGCTCGCCGGGCGGTGTGTCGCCGGTGCGCACCCAGCTGCGGATGTCGACATCCGGCAATCCCTGGGTCTGCAACGCCTCGCGAACCCCGGCGAGCGGCGCCTCCAGATTGCGTTGGATGTCGTTCGACAGCGCCTTCAACGGCGAGACGTAGACGATCTGTGTCTCGTCGCGGAGGCGGCCCTCAAGCCCTTGCCGCACCAGCCCGTCGATTGCCGCGAGAAATGCGGCCAATGTCTTGCCCGATCCGGTCGGTGCGGCGATCAGCACATGGCGTCCCGCCTGGATCGCCGGCCACGCCTCCACCTGCGCCGCCGTCGGTGCGGCGAAAGTGCGATCAAACCAGGCGGCGACCGCGGGATGGAACAGGGAAGTTGGGGTCACCGGAAGGCAAAGTCTATGCGGCAAACAGCGATATGGTTATGACCGGATCAAACACCAGTGCCTTCGCTTCTCCGATGGCACGGCTGCTACAAAGGGTTGTATCGATTATTACCGTCCGCTGAGTCTGCAGCAAATCAGCAGCAAAATCTCTCTTTCAGGTTGTAATCGCGTACGGTCGCGGAATCGCGAAAAGTCTCCTCTGATGTCACCGGTCTCTTCGTCGTGATTTGGTTACGATAATAGCATATTTCTTGAGATATTATCAATATCAGTATACAGAGAAAGGCAGCATCCGCTTCGACTTCGCCTCGGCTGCCGCGTCGTCGTGCTGCAAGGCGCCGACTGGCATGTGCGGTTGCGCGATCTCGACACCGGCAACATCCTGTTCGAGACCGACAGCAAGGGCTCGTTCATCAACAGCACCAAGCGCTATTTCGTGCGCTTGGGGGTCGAGGTGTGGGAAGGCGGGGAGAGCGTCCTCCGCCACGAATGTTCGGCCGCCGGGCGCGACGCGCTGGTGCAGTTGCGGCGAGCCGCGGCCCTCCTTTCTAAAACCGGAATGTCCGCGCTGGCCAGCGCTGCCAGTTCGTCGAGCAGCGCCCTCGCCTCTTTGAGGTCGGGCGTGGCGAAGCCCTCGGTGAACCAGCCGTAGACCGGCGCCAGCAGGTCCCGGGCCTCGGCATGGCGGCCATGGTCCCGGCGCAGCCGGGCGAGGCTCACGGCGGCGCGCAATTCGTAGCCCCGAGTGCCTTGCTCGCGGGCGATCGCGAGGGCGGTGCGGAACGAGTCCGCGGCCTTCGCTGGATCGGAGTGCGACAATCGAGCGGTGAGCTCGCCACGCAAGCGATGAATTTCTGCGTTCCACTGCCTCACGCCGGAGACGGCCGCGTTTGCCAATGCATCGTCCAGAGGGGCGAGTGCTTCTTCTATTTTCCCGGCAAGCGTCAGCGCCTCGGCCAGCAGGGTGAGAAGCAACGGTGTGGCGGAGCGGTCGCCGGTCGCCTCGTACGCGGCCAAACCGTCGCGGATGCGGGCGATTCCTGTCGTCGCTTCACCCCTTTGGGCGTCTGCCCAGCCCTGGAGAATCCGGCCCCAGGCCGCCCAGTAGGCGAAACCGTGTTCGCTCGCGAGTGCCACGCAATCGTTGCTGCGGGCGTAGACGGTGGCGACATCTCGGGCGAGGACCGCGACCCTGCCGGCCAAGCCAAAGGCGTAGGCAAGGGTGTGGGCATGTCCCAACTCCCGGCTGTACGCGAGCGCACGATCCGCGGCTCGGGCGGATTGATCAGGATAGCCGCGATGCCAAAGCGCTCGAGACAAGACGGAAAAGGCGCTGACCCCGATGTCCTGCCCGTAGTGAAGGGCGGAATCGCGGTGCTCGTCGGGCCGGTACAACGACGCGGCGGCTTCGGCATGCTCGAGGGCTGCGCGGTAGTCGCCGCTAAGGGTCAAAGAATAAGCGAGGGCTCCATGGCCGACCAGGAGCGGGCCGGACGAGGGTTGCGATTGGGCGAAGGACAGGAAGTTGGTGGCGTGTTCGAGCGCGGCCGCAATATTCCCAGCGTTTAGGTTAGAGGACCAAAGCCCACGAAGCACCGAGAAGTGCAGCGGGGTCCCGATTTCCGCGGTCTCGGTCACGAGCCGGTTCGCTCGCTCCAGCGCGGCGACGACCTCGGGGTCGGCGTAGCCTTTGCCGGCCATCAGTGCCGAGATCAGGGTGATATGGATATCGAGCTCCAGCAGTTGGCGCTCGCGCGTTTCGGGCAGCCCGTCCAACAGACCAAGGCCTCGGCGTAGCTGCGCGATTGCCTCACGCACGGCTGACTTGGTAGCCGACGATTTGCCCGCGAGGTGCCAATAGGTGATCGCCTTGTCGGGCATGGCGGCTTCGCCATAGTGATGCGCGAGGATCTCCGGCCGGGTTTCGACGAGGTCCGGAGACCGCTGTTCCAACGCCTCGGCGATCCGGCGATGCAGGGCTTGGCGCGGGCCGCGCAACAGGCTGCCGTGCGCCGCATCCTGCACCAGCGCGTGCTTGAAGCTGTAGACCGCGTCGGGCGGCGTGCCGCGCTGGAACACCAGCTCGGAGGCGACGAGGCGTGCGAGAGCTGCTTGCAGCTCATCCTCGGGAAGGCGGGAAACGGCACGCAATAGCGCGTAGGAAAACTGGCGTCCGATCGCCGCACCGATCTGCGCCACATGCCGTGCCGATGCCGGGCGGTCGAGACGCGCCATCAGCGAAGCATGCAACGTGGCCGGGATAGCGAGGGATGGCAGCGCGCCGGCGAGCACGTAGCGGTCCGCCTGTTCGCGCAGCAGACCACTCTCCAAGACGCTCTTTGTCAGCTCCTCGACGAACAGCGGTATGCCGTCGGCGCGATCGGCGATCTGGGCGACGACATCGTCGGGCAATGCCTTGCCGCCGGCGATCTGCTCGACCAATAAGGTACGGTCGCGCCGGTCCAGTCGACTGAGTCCCAGCATGCTGACCTGCGGCTGGCCGATCCACGACGGCTGGAACTCGGGGCGGAACGTCACGATCAGCAACACCGGCAGACTGCACACCCGTTCGACCGTCAGGTCGAGCAGCTCGCGCGAGGTCGGGTCGATCCAATGCGCGTCTTCAAAGACTACGACGATTGGCTGCTGACGCGCTAAACCCTCCAGCTGCCGGATCAGCGCATCCAATGTCCGTTCCTTCTTGCGCTGCGGACTGAGGCTCGGCAGAGGATGGCGCTCGGACGCCGGTAACGACAGCAGATCGGCGAGAAGAGCCACATCCTCGTCGGGCGGCGCGGCGAGTGCGAGCAAGGCCTCGATCTTCTCCAGCTTGGCTACGGGTGGGTCGTCGCGCGCGACCCCCGCCGCGTGGCCGAGCTGGTCGATGATCGGGAACAGCGCGCTGTCCCGGTGATGCGGTGAGCAGAAATAGCGCAGGCGCAGATGTGGCTCGTCCTTGAGCCGCTCCTCCAATGCCGCTGTGAGGCGCGACTTGCCGATCCCAGGTTCCCCCGGGATCAGCACGATCTGTCCATCCCCAGCCGTCGCGCGCGCCCAACGACGCAGCAGCAGGTCGATTTCCTCGTCGCGGCCAACCAGCGGGCTCAGCGCCGATCCGCGCAACGCCTCAAACCGGCTCTCGACTACGCTCTCTCCCAGCACCTGCCAACCGCGCATTGGCTCGCTGGCGCCGTCCGGATCGATTGCGCCGAGCTCGCGGCAGTCGAACAGGCTGCCGATCAGGCGCCGGGTCGCCGGCTCGACCGCCACGCTGTCCGGTTGCGCCGTCGCCGCCAGCCGCGCGGCCAGGTTCGGCGTGTCGCCGACGATGCTTTCGCCGCGGGTCGCCCCGACCGCGACGGGATCGCCGCCGATGATGACCATGCCGGTCGCGATGCCGACCCGGCAGCGGACCGGCGCGCCCAGGCTCCTGACCGATGCACACAATTCGAGGCCCGCGCGGATCGCCCGCTCGGCATCGTGCTCGTGCGCCTCGGGGTAGCCGAACAGGACGAGCGCGTCATCGCCGAGATCCCTGTACACGAACCCTTGGTGCCGATCGGCCGTCTCTGAGACGCAGCGCTGAAAGCCGCCGACCGCCTCGCGCAGGTCTTCAAGATCCACACCGCGGCCTCTCGGCGCCGCGCCGACCAGTTCGCACCACAGAGCGGTGATTTGGCGCCGTTCGGCTTCGTGAAGCTGGACCGCCACGGCGTCCGGCTGGGAGTCGACCCGCGATGGTGGCGTTATGGCTGCAGCCTCCTCGCCGGCCGCCAGGCGCAGCCCAGACAGGTAAAGCTCGCGGTGCTCGGCGTTTCGCAGGACGCTCGCATCCGGCATCACGACCGCGCTGATGGCGCGCAGCCGCGTGACGGTCTCGCGCGCGTCGTCTAAACGTCCCACATGAGCGTAGCAGGCGGCGAGAAAGCGACACGGCTCAGGAAAGCTCGGATCCTCTTGCGTCGCGAGGCGCAGTTTCCAAACAGCCTAGTCGAAACGCCGCCTGAAGAAATGCGCAGAGCCGATGATAAGCAGCGACGTGCCGATCCGGGCTCGCGGGCTGAGGCGGAGGGCGGCTTCCGCACGCTCAATCGCAAGGTCGGGCTGGCCCGCCCAAAGCCTAAGGACGCCGCTGATGTGCCAGCCGCGCGCGAAATTCGGGTTGAGCGCCAATGCACGGTCCACGAGCGCGATCATCGCGTCGATATCCTCGCCGAACCCGGCCAGAGCAACGGCGGCATTCGTCAAGACAGCCGGATCGTCACCTGCTACCTCGAGGGCTCGCCTGGCGAAATCAGCACCCTTACGACGGTCCGCCGCCGGATCTTTGCTCCGATTGTCGTATACCAGCCGCTGGCAGCAGGCCGCGGCCCAGGCGAGTGCCGGCCCGTAACGCGGATCCCTTGCGATCGCCTGCTCCAGAAGGCGGAGTGCGTCCGGGATTTGCTGTGCCGACGACCAGACCAATGCGTAGGCGCGCAAGTAAAGGTCGTAGGCGGTAAGATCGACGGTCGGGCGGCCGGCGGAACGTGCGGCTTCGGCCGCCTGTAACGCGGGCTCAATGATGCCGGCGACGCCCGACGCCACCTTGTCCTGCAGCTCGAAGACGTCTTCCAGCGAGGCGTCGAAGTGATCGGCCGACAAATGCGCCCCGGTACCGGCATCGATCAGTTGATAGGTGATGCGGACGCGA
>JAFAHQ010000393.1 GCA_019237135.1 Alphaproteobacteria bacterium | reverse complement strand
GTGATCGGTGCGGTCGTCGGCGGACTGATCGTCGGCATCGTCGAGAACCTGGCCGCCGGTTATTTTGACCCCTATGTCGGCGGCGGCACCAAGGACTTCGCGCCTTACCTGCTGATGATCCTGGTGCTGATGATCCGCCCCGAGGGGATTTTCGGCCGTCGCCGGATCGAGCGGGTGTGAGAAAGGCGGGCCATGTTCCACCGCGAGTCCGGTGTGTTCAAGACCAGCTACGCCGCCGACATGGCGCTTTACCCGCTGCCCATCGCCCGGTGGGCGGTGGCGGCGTTCGCGGGTCTGTTCATCGTCATCGCGCCGCTGGCGCTCGGCGAATACTACATTTCGATCCTCAACCTCATTTTGATCGCCGTCGTCGGCGCACTCGGGCTCAACATCCTGGTCGGCTACACTGGGCAGATCTCGATCGGCCACGGCGCGTTCATGTCGGTGGGCGCCTACACCGCCGCCAATCTCGTGACCCATCTCGGCGCTCCGTTCTGGTTCACGATCCCGGCGGGCGGCATCATGGCCGCGCTGATCGGCGCCGTGGTCGGCATTCCGTCATTGCGCATCAAGGGCATCTATCTGGCGATCGCCACGCTCGCGGCGCAGCTGATTATCGAGTGGACGATCAACCATGTCACCTGGATCTCCGGCGGCGTGCAGGCCTCAATCCAGGTGCCGCGCCCGAGCCTGTTTGGAACCCAGCTCAAGAGCCAGACGCAGCTCTATCTCTTTCTGATGGCATTTGTCGTGCTGGCGATCGTCGCTACCTCGAACCTGGTGCGCAGCCGCGTCGGCCGCGCCTTCATCGCCGTGCGCGACCAGGACATCGCCGCAGAGATCATCGGGATCAATATTTTTCGCTATAAGCTCTATGCGTTTGCGATCTCGTCCTTCTATGCCGGGGTCACCGGCGTGCTTTACACCTACTATCTCGGTATTGCCAATTACGAACAGTTCCAGATCACCGTGTCGATCGATTACCTGGCGATGGTGATCATCGGCGGGCTCGGCTCGATCCTTGGCTCGATCTTCGGCGCCATCTTCGTCACCTTGCTGCCGATCCTGACCCGCTGGTTTCTCGAGGATTACGGCTGGCTGTTGTTCGCGCAACAGGACCTGCAAAACGCGATCCCCAACCTACGGCTGATCCTGTTCGGCGGCTTGATCATTTTCTTCCTGGTAGTCGAGCCCGAAGGCCTCAACCGTTTGTGGCGAAACGTCCGAAATTACTTTCGAGTGTGGCCGTTTTCGTATTAAGGCAGACCTGAGCAGAGGAGGAACGCGATGCAGAGCTTATCCAGGATAATGGCGGCGGTCGCCGCCGGCGTGACGGCGGCGCTGTGTTTTGCCGGCAGTGCCGCCGCACAGCAAAAAGAAGTGCTGATCGGCGGCATGTGCGACCGCACCGGGCCGACGCAGGTCAACGGCGCAGGAATTTGCCCGGGGATTCAAGACTATTTCGACCTGGTCAATTCGAAAGGCGGGATTGAGGGCTACAAGATCAAATACGAAGAGATCGACCACGAATACAAGGTCCCGCCGGCGGTCGAGGCGTATCAGCGCGAGAAGGGGGACGGCGCAACCTCGATCTTGGTCTACGGGTCGCCGCAAGTGCAGGCGCTCAACAAGAAGCTGGAAGAGGACAAGATCCCCGGCACCTCGCCCGGTTTCGGAATCGCCGCCTCGGCCGACGGCAAGCGTTTTCCCTATCTGTTCCCGGTCGCCGCCACCTATTGGTCGCAGGGCGCCGCGGCGGTCAAATTCGTCAAGGACAAGCTCGGCGACCTCCATGGCAAGAAGATCGCCTACCTCTTTTATGACAACCCGGCCGGCCGCGAACCGATACCGGTCATCGAGGATCTGCAGAAGCTCGAAGGCTTCGAGTTGCGCACTTTCGCGGTGCCGCCGCCGGCGGTCGAGATGGGGGCGCAGGTTCTCGACATCGCGCAGCGCTACAAGCCGGATTTCGTCATCGACCACTTGTTCGGCGCCGGACCTTCGGTGGCGATCAAGGAGCTCAAACGCAACGGCTATCCGCTGTCCAAGGTCGTCGCGCTCGTCTGGGCCTCAGGCGAACATGACATTGTCGGCGCGGGTGGCTGGCCGGTGGCGGAGGGCTATCACACGATGTCTTTTGCCGGGGTCGGCGACGACTATCCCGTGCGCCAGGAAATCCGGGCCATGTACAAGGCTCAGGGCAAGGAGCCGCCGAAAGCGATAGACGATACGGTTATGTACAATCGTGGCGTGTTGTGGGCGGCGCTCCATGTCGAGGCGACCCGTAACGCGATCAAGGCGAACGGCGGGCAGAAGCCGACCGGCGAACAGGTGAAGGCAGGCTTCGAGCAGATCCACGATTTCAGCCTGGGCGGGCTGGTGCCGCCCTTGCAGGTCACGGGGACCGATCACGAAGGTGGCGGTTACGTCCAGATCTTCCAGGTCAAGGGCGGCAAGTTCGTCAAGGAGACGGAGTGGTTCCGCGCTTATCCGGAAGTGGTCGCCGAGGCCATCAAGAAGGCCGAATAGGGGCGGATAACCGGTCCGATGCTGGCGCTCAACAACATCGAGGTCGTCTATGACGGCGTGATCCTGGTGCTGAGGGGCGTCTCGCTGTTCGCCGAGGAGGGTCACATTACCACTCTCCTCGGCGCCAACGGGGCCGGCAAGACGACGACCCTGAAGGCGATATCCGGCCTCTTACGCACCGAACGCGGCGAGGTGACCAAGGGCACGGTCGAGCTGGACGGCGAGCGGCTCGACCGCCTGCCGCCGCACGTTGTCGTCAAGCGCGGCGTGACACAGGTGTTCGAGGG
>JAFAHQ010000083.1 GCA_019237135.1 Alphaproteobacteria bacterium | reverse complement strand
ATTGGAGCTCAGGCGTTTCAGGCGACACCGGCGCGACACGCACCCGCGATCATACTTGCGATACTGCCTAATGTCGCCGCCTGGGCGCAGACCCTGATCGACGGCGTGCTCGGAGCCGCCGGAACATCGGCCGACCAGGTCGGCATGGCCAAGCTCGGCGCTGCCGGGGTCGTCTATCACGGCATGGCGTTGCTTGGCGGCGGCGCGGTGCTCGCCGGGCTAATCCTCGGGGCGATCGCCACCTTCATCATCGATCGCAAGTTCGACTGGGCGGCATTGTTCGCCCTTGCCGGCGCGGTTCTGTCCTTTTTCGGCTTTATCCACGGCACGGCGCTCGGGATCGGCAGCTCGATCTCGGTCGCGGTGGGCTACCTGATTGTCGCAGGCGTCTGCTATGCGCTCAGCCGGCAGAGCTATCCGGCGGCGGTCGTCCTGCTCGAAGAAGCGGCAGCGGAAGACTGACAATCGGTTATCGTCACCCCCGTGAAGGAGGCTGGATCGGCGTTGTGCGTCCTTCGAGACGGCCGCTCCGCGGCCTCCTCAGGATGAGGAATTTTCTTAATGCCATCAAAGCATTACCTCATGCTGAGGAGCGCCCCCCTTCGAGACACCGCCTGCGGCGGCTCCTCAGGACAAAGGGCGCGTCTCGAAGCATGCAAGTCCTGTCTGCAGCTTCTTTTTCGTACCGCTGCTTGATTTCCTGACGGTCCGGCGCTCGATTTCGGCCCCCCTGGATTCCCGCTTGCGCGTCGCGAAAGCGGGAATGACCCGCAACCCGCTGGACGGGGTTAGAACTCCATGTCGAGTTCCTCGAGCTCCGCGGGTTCGAGCGTCGCAGCTTCCCGCCATGCAATCATGTCGGGCAGCCCCATAATGCGATCACAATAGCCGGCGCAATCGGCATCGAGCTTTACATCATAAGTCAAAAAACGCGTGACGACTGGGGCGTACATCGCATCGGCCATGGTCAATTTCCCGAACAGATAAGGGCCGTGGTAAGCAGCGAAGCATTCGCGCCAAATTGTCGTGATGCGGTCGATGTCGGCCTGGGCACCCGACCAGACCTTGAAACCGGGGCGGCGAGCTTTGAGGTTCATCGGTAGTGCCGATCGCAGATTGGTAAATCCCGAGTGCATTTCTCCACAAATCGAGCGACAGCGGGCGCGGGCTCCGCGGTCCGCTGGCAGTAGCCCCGCCTTTGGCCGCACCTCGTTGAGATACTCGGCGATTGCCAGCGTATCCCAGATCCGGACGCCCTGATGCGTCAGGCACGGCACGAGGATCGACGGCGACAGCAGCAACAACTCGGCTCGGTTGGTCGGATCGTCGACCGGCACCACCTCTTCGACGAATTTCAAGCCGGCCATTCGGCACAACAGCCAGCCGCGAAGCGACCAGGAGGAATAATTCTTGCTGCTGATGGTCAGAATGGTCTCGGTCATCGGTAAGCTCCTTCACCCCGTCGCCGATGATGCAGCCCGCGTGCCATCTCAAGCTGGGCTTTCAGTAGCCGGCGACCTGCTGAAAACGCGCTCCCAGGTCGAGGAGTGCAGGGTCACGATGGGCGGGTGCAATCAGCGAAATTCCAAAGGGCAAGCCGTTCTCACCAAAACCGGCAGGGAGGGCGATTGCCGCGAGATCCAACATGTTGACGAAGCTGGTATAGAGCCCGAGATTGGTGTTTAGGCGTTTTGGCTCGGCGGCCACTGCTGCTGTTTCGTAGATCGTGCCGGCAGTCGGCAGCAGTAGAACATCGATCGCGCGAAACTCGATCTCGGCGGCACGGCGCAGGGCGGCCAGCTCGTATTGCGCACGATAGGCGTCGAGCGCACTGTAGTTGCGTCCACCTCCGATGATTTCGCGCGTAACCGGTAACATCGCATCGGGATTATTGCTCAACAGGGTTTGGGTAGCGTGCAGACGCTCGGCGACCCAAGGGCCTTCGTAAAGCAGCCGCCCGGCGTCCCGAAACGGTGCGAAACTTATCTCCACCTTGGCTCCACCGGCCTTTTCGAGGATGCCAATAGCGGCGCCAAAGAGCGCCCCACCCTCCTTGTTGCCAAAGAATTCGAGGTCGGACGATGTCGGGACGCCAAACCGAAAATGTAATCCAAAGCTTGC
>JAFAHQ010000409.1 GCA_019237135.1 Alphaproteobacteria bacterium | reverse complement strand
AATGGCCCGCATGACCTTGTCCTCAAAGCGCGAGGGCTGGCCGTAGCCGCTAAAGCCCGCGCCCGGCTCTGTCATCCAACTCTGCACAGCGAGCGGCTCCGCCAATGCGCTCGAAACCCCGGCGCCCGCTGCACCGGCGACAAACGCACCTTCGAGAAAGATCCGGCGACTGAGAATTCCATTGCCGACTGCCGCATCGCCAAAGGATAGCGCGTGACGCACACGGGATCGTGCTTTAGTCATTGGCAGTCTCCTTTATGTCTGCGCCGACGGATTGTCATCGAGGCGACTGACGGCATCAATGACGCCCAGCCCTGCCCGCAGCGCCCGTTCGGCGTCCTTGTAGTTGCACGGGAGCCAAAACAAAACCGGCACACCATGATCCAAATATCTACAAAAACGCTAGCTGACTAGCTGACCATCGCGGTGGCCTCGCAGCATATGGCGACGCCGTGCTCTCTGGCGTGCGCTCGCGCGTGCTCGATCGAGCTCGGGTGGAAGTCGTAACCGATGAATTGAGAGTTCGGAAACGCCTTGGCCATGATCACGGTGGACAGGCCGTAACCGCACCCGATAAGCCTCGCTCGCCTGCTGAGCGACCAGGGCCGGCGCGACGAGGCCCGCGACCTCCTCGCGCCGGTCTACGGCTAGTTCACCGAAGGCCTCGAAACCGCCGATCTGAAAGAGGCCAAGGCGCTCCTGGACGAGTTCGCCCGAGCCGCTTCGTCGGCAAGGGCCAGGAGCCGCGGGTCGAGATTCCGTCGAACCCCGGCGAGGCTACTTGCCGAAATAACCGAGCGGGCTGCCGACCCCGGAGCAGAAGTCCCAGCCTTCGGTCGCCAAGAGGCCTTCGAAGTCGGGTCCGATACCGCAGGCGCCGGAGGTGATGTCCGTAAACCCTCCAAAACTTTCTTCGAAAAAGGCTGAGCTCGCATAAATTTCGGCGAGCTCGGCGGCCGTGGAATTGTGAAACCGGCCTGCCGCGTTGACGATGCCCGCCCACACCGGGGTAGATACGCTTGTCCCGCCGACGGCGAGCCAACCGACAAAGTTCGAATCGTAAATCCACACGCCGGTAAAGGGGTCGGCGACGGCGGCGACATCTGGGGTACCGCGCGAGCTTCCGACCATGTTCTGGATCAGAAGCTGGTAAGCAGGACAAGGCTCGTAGGCGCTGGGACCGCCGCCGGTGCCTCCGGAGGGGCCCCAATTCCACACGACCTCGCCCTTAAAATCGCCCAGGTTGCCCTGCCATGGCAAAGGGTTGCGCACCAGGCTGGTGCCGCCGACGGAGACGACATTGGGGGAGGCGGACGGATACAATGCCCCCGGAGAATCGCCGGCGCCGGCGAAATAGACGACGCTTTTCTGCGTAAAGATGCTGTCGTAGGCTGTCTCGCCGGGAAATTCGGAAAAACCCCAGCTCATCGAAACTTCGCCGCCTCCGTTCTCAGCGACGCATTGGCTCGCTACGGCCACGGCGGCAAACAGGTCGGTGAGGCCGTCTGATGCAGCCTCGACGAGATAGACCTTCGCATGGGGCGCCATGGCATGCGCCCACTGGACGTCGAGCGACGCCTCGGCCTCCCAGCCGGAATCGTAGGCGGGTTTGGTGCCGCTCGCTGTGCACGCGCCGGCAGAAGCGTAGATGACCTGAAAATTTGCGGAGGTCGGCGTGGGCAAGCCAAACTGTGCCGAGAAAACCGCCAAATCGCTCGCTGCATTCGGGGCGTCAAAAGCGTCGACAACGGCAATCGCCCGTGACCCGCCCGAGGGATTTCGAGTTACGACATAGGGATTGCAGCCGTCGCTCTGTCTCGGCACGAGCCCATACACACAAGCCAGCGAAGCGGGTGTATTCGAATAATAAGCCCCTGAGACAGGGGGCAGCTCGCCGGGCGCGGCGGCACCCGAGGGGGATGGGGGCGCAACGCTCCCCAGTCCGCTGGCTGGGACGAAAAGTTTGACGTGCGTATGCGCGCGGACACCCGTGTCCTCGGGCCGCACCAGGCCTGACTCGGGAGTGACGACCTGCCCTTCGCCTCGCACCGGCTGCGCCTCCGCGCGATCATTATAGAAGTTGGCCATTCCGATCGCTATTGCCGAGCACAACAAGAGGAGGTGTGAGGGGCATCGCCGTTCCATGGTTTATTTTCCTTGCAATGATTTCGGCTGGTCACCGGCGATCAATCATTGCAGGAGATTATTAACAGATACTTGTCGTAGACGGGATTGGCACGAGCGGTAGCTTGGCTTTGAATTCGACGACTGTCT
>JAFAHQ010000358.1 GCA_019237135.1 Alphaproteobacteria bacterium | reverse complement strand
CAGCGCCAGCGCCAATTCCCTTCGGCCCGACCGGGCAGATTCATCCGTGCGTCGTTCCCCAGATTGAGAAGATCCTGCAATGGAGCTATCGCCAGCGCAGCGACGGACGACCACGCCAAATTGATCAAAATCGAGGCCGCCTCTCGGCCTTCGCCCGCGGGTCGCTTTAGATAATCCCACAGACATCGTCTTTGCGGAGCCGGCAATTCGTCGAACCAGCCGCGAGTCGTGGGGTTGTCGTGGGTGCCGGTGTACACCACGGTATTGGGTGTATAGTTGCGCGGCAGATGGGGGTTATCAGATTTGCCGTCGAACGCGAATTGCAGCACGCGCATTCCCGGCAGTCGGAACTGGTCACGGAGAGCGGTGACGTCTTGTGTGATCAGCCCCAAATCCTCAGCGATGAATGGCAGAGCGCCTAACTGCTTCTCGACCGTGTAAAAGAAGTCAGCGCCGGGACCGGGCACCCATTGGCCAGTTCGGGCTGTCGCCGCTCCGACTGGGACGTGCCAGGCGGCTGCGTACGCACGGAAATGATCCAGGCGGACCATTTCCACATGACTGAGCAGCGCACGTAAGCGGTCTAGACACCACCGGTAGCCGATCCGACGAACAGCGTCCCAGTCATAAACGGGGTTGCCCCAGAGCTGCCCCTGGACGCTGAAATAATCAGGAGGAACGCCCGCGACAAAGCGCGGCCTCTGCTGTTTGTCCAGCAGGAACAGTTCCGGATTGGCCCACACGTCGCTCGAGTCGGGGGAAACGAAAAATGGCAAGTCGCCGATCAAGCGGATCCCTTTTGCACGGGCATGAGCCCTCAGGCGTTCCCCTTGTCGGAACAACAGAAATTGGGCAAAGCGAACCCGATCGATCTGGTCCGCCAGGCTCCGCCGCGCCTGCGCCAAAGCCGTCGGAACGCGACGGACCAACTCTGCCGGCCATTTCAGATAATAGGCGCCGCCATGCTCGGCCTTCAGCGCACGGAACAATGCGTAATCTTCCAGCCAATCGCGATGGAGGTCGCAAAACTGCTCGTAAGCGGGCCGCAAGTCTCCGCGCGCCCCGGCGCGAAAGGTGCTCCAAGCTTGCTTGAGCAACCGATTCTTGAACGGGATGACGGTGTCATAATTGATGGTGGTTGCTGAGAACGAGCTGCCCGCACAGTCGCTCGCCCGCAGCAGTCCGTCCTCGATCAGACAGTCGGGGCTGACCAGGAGCTCATTGCCGGCGAAGGACGAGAGGGATTGATAAGGGGAATTGCCGTACCCCGTAGGACCCAGTGGTAGCGCCTGCCACCAGGTTTGCCCTGACGCGTGGAGGCGGTCAACCCATGCCAGCGCAGCGGGGCCCAGATCGCCAATACCGTAGGGCGAGGGCAGCGAGGCGACGTGCAGCAGAACGCCTGAGGCACGGTATCCCGGCGGGAACCAGGGGGGACCCAACCGCCCGCCTTTGTCATTCATGTCGTTCCCCGCTCAGTCCATGAGCCAGGTCTTATTCGGCCAGCGCGGTGTTCACCATCTCTTGGGCCTCGCCGAGGATGGCCTCCAGGTGAGCTTCGTCCTTGAAGCTCTCGGCGTAGATCTTGTATACGGCCTCGGTTCCCGACGGACGCGCGGCGAACCAGCCGTTACGGGTGGCGACCTTCAGACCCTCGATCGGAGCGCTGTTCCCCGGCGCGCGCGTGAGCTTTGCGACAATCGGCTCGCCGGCCAGGTTCGGCGCCTTGACCGCTTCGGGCGATAGCTTCTCCAGCTTCGCCTTTTGCTCTGGCGTCGCTGGTGCGTCGATCCGGTTGTAATACGCCGTTCCGAACTCCGCCGTCAGCGCATTGTAGTGTTCGCCGGGATCCTTGCCGGTCCGGGCAGTGATCTCGGCGGCCAGCAAGTCCATGATCGGCCCGTCCTTGTCCGTAGTCCATACGCTGCCGTCACGCCGCAAAAAGCTGGCCCCGGCGCTCTCTTCGCCGCCAAAGCAGCAGGAGCCGTCAAACAGCCCCGGCGCAAACCACTTGAAGCCGACCGGCACCTCGGACAGCCGGCGACCCAGCTTGTGTACCACGCGGTCGATCATGCTGCTGCTGACCAAGGTCTTGCCGACCGCGGCTTCCGCCGGCCAGTCCGAGCGGTGCGTCAGCAGATAGAGTATCGCCACAGACAAGTAATGATTGGGGTTCATCAGCCCCGCGATCGGGGTAACAATGCCGTGCCGGTCGGAATCCGCATCATTGCCAAACGCAACCCGATAGCGATCCTTTAGGCCGACGAGCCGAGCCATCGCGTACGGGCTGGAGCAGTCCATGCGGATTACCCCATCGTGATCGACGGTCATGAACGAGAAGGTCGGATCGACCAGGGGATTGACGACGGCGATGTCCAGCTTGTAGATCGCGTTGATCGGCTCCCAGTAATGCACAGCGGCGCCGCCCAGCGGGTCGACAGCGAGCTTGAGCCCAGCGCCGCGAATGGCGTCCATGTCGACGACATTGCGCAGATCGTTGACATAGGGCAGAACAAAGTCCTCTTCGCGCGTCGTATCCGCGTTGAACGCCGCGGCGAAGCCCACCCGCCTGACGCCGGTATTACGATTTCGCAGAAGCTCGTTCGCCCGACCCTCGATCCACTCGGTCACGTCGGTCTCGGCGGGCCCGCCGTTCGTCGGGTTGTACTTGAACCCGCCATCCTCCGGGGGGTTGTGCGAGGGGGTAATGACAATTCCGTCGGCGAGACGATCGCTACGGGCGCGATTGTGGACGAGTATGGCGCGGGAAATGACCGGAGTCGGGGTGACCCCGTCGTCCTGCTGGATGATTGTTTGGACGCTGTTTGCCGCCAGGACCTCTAGCGCAGTCCGCTGGGCTGGTCCGGAAAGCGCGTGCGTGTCCTTTCCCATATATAGGGGACCGTCGGTGCCTTGGGCGCGGCGGTAGTCGCAGATTGCTTGGGTGATGGCGAGAATGTGGGCCTCGGTGAACGACCCGTGTAAAGGCGAGCCGCGATGCCCGCTGGTGCCGAAAATGACCAACTGGTTCGGGTCGTCGAGATCAGGCCGGCGCTCGAAATATTCGCGTTCTAGCCGGACCGGATCGATCAGCATTTCCTTTGGCGCCGGCTTGCCGGCGAGCGGCGAAATGGTCATGGGTGCAGATCCTCCTATGGTACTGGGCACGGTTTGGCATTCCAGATCTCGGCGGCGTATTGGGCGATCGTGCGGTCGCTCGAAAACTTCCCGGAGCCGGCGATGTTCAAAATGGCCTTGCGTGCCCACGCATCATATTCGGCGTAGAGTTTGCAGAGCCGCTGATCGGCATCGAGATAGGATTTGAGGTCCGCCAGATGCATGTAGTGGTCACCGTGGGCGAGCAGAGCGTCATGAATAGGAGTAAAGACGCCGGGCTCATAGCGGCTGAAATAGTCGGACGCAACCAGATCCAATGCCGCTCGAGTCTCCGGATCGTGGTTGTAATGCCAATAGGGGTTGTACCAGCTGCGGCTCTCCGCAACCTGTTGCGCGCTGAGGCCGAACAGGAAGAAATTTTCTTCCCCTGCTTCTTCCGCCATCTCGATTGTCGCCCCGTCACGCGTGCCGATTGTCAGCGCGCCGTTCATCATGAACTTCATGTTGCTCGTGCCGCTCGCTTCGTAGCCGGCCGTCGAGATCTGGTTGGAGACATCGGAGGCGGGGATCAGGCGCTCTGCCAGTGAAACGTTGTAATCGGGCAGAAACACGACTTTGAGACGGCCGCGGGTCACGGGGTCGCCGTCGATGGTGCCAGCCAGATTGTTGATGAATTTGATGATCAATTTGGCGAGGTGGTAGGCAGGTGCCGCCTTGCCGGCGAAGAAAAAAGTCCGCGGCTGCATTTCGAGGCCGGGATTTTCGCGCAGGCGGCTGTAGAGAACGATGATACGCAGCGCGTTCAGCAGCTGCCGCTTGTATTCGTGGATGCGCTTGATTTGGCAGTCGAAGATTGTGTCCGGGTCGATTGTTTGACCGGATGCCGATTTGAGCCAATCGGCAAAGTGCGACTTGGTCTCGCGCGTGGCTTTGCGAAAAGCGTCGCGAAATGCTCTGTCGTCGGCAAGCGATTTGAGCTTGGTCAATTGATTGAGGTCAGTCACCCAGCCGTCGCCGATCGCGTCGGAGATCGTTCTGGCGAGCGGCGGGTTGGCCAGCAACAGCCAGCGTCGCGGCGTGACGCCATTGGTTTTGTTGTTGAAGCGCTCCGGAAACATCTCGGCCAAATCCTTGACTGTCGTCTTGCGCAGCAGCTCGGAGTGGATCGCGGCGACACCGTTGGTGCTGTGCGATCCGACAATGGCGAGGTTTGCCATGCGGACCCTCTCTTCAGGGGCCCCCTCGATCAGGCTAAGGCGTTCAATCCGCCCCCCGTCGCCCGGATAGCGGAGACGCGCATCATCGAGAAAGCGGCGATTGATCTCGAAAATGATCTCCAAATTCCGTGGCGCCACTTGTTGAAAATATTGGACCGGCCATTTTTCGAGAGCTTCAGGCAACAGTGTGTGATTGGTGTAAGCTAAAGTCCGCTGCGTGATCTCCCAGGCTTCTTCCCACCCGAGATGCGCGTCATCGAGCAAGATCCGCATCAGCTCCGGTACCGCCATTGTCGGGTGTGTATCGTTCAGCTGAATCGCCACCTTTTCGGGAAATGCGGCCCAATCGACGTTGCGCCGCCGAAAGCGCCGCACGAGATCGGCTAGCGAGCAGGCGACCAGAAAATATTCCTGCACGAAGCGCAGTCTTTGGCCTATTTCCGTGGAGTCATCGGGGTAAAGGACCCGCGTCAGAGATTCGGCGGCCAGAGTACCAGCCAACGCTCCGACAAAATCGCCGCTACTGAATTCCTGAAAGTCGAAATAGTGCGACGCAGCCGCGGCCCACAGCCGCAGCGTGTTGACGGTCTTGCCGCCGTAGCCGACCACCGGCCGATCAAACGGGACACCGATCAGCGTAGAGGCCCGGCCGGGCACGACGTTCCAGCTCCCGCCATGCAGCTCGACCGAAGAGCCGAGCTTGACCTCCACGGTCTCGTTCGGACGCGCGACCTCCCACGGGTCTTGGCGACGCAACCAGTTGTCGGGCTGTTCGTGTTGCCAACCGTCTTGGATGGATTGCTTGAACATGCCGTATTCGTAGCGCAGCCCATAGCCCATCGCCGGCAACTGCATGGTCGCCATCGAATCGAGAAAGCACGCCGCGAGGCGCCCCAGCCCGCCGTTTCCGAGACCGGCATCGGGTTCTTGTTCGATGAGCGCCAGCCAATCGAGGTTCTTCTGAGCGACGGCTCGCTCCACGAAGGAATTCAGCAGAAGGTTCGTGACATTGTTCGTCCACGAACGGCCGATCAGAAATTCCATAGACAGGTAGTAGATCCGTTTCGGGTTCCGACTGTCGTAGGTGCTTTCCGTCAACACCCAACGTTGGGAAAGGACATCTCGTCCCGAACGGGCGGCCGCCTCAAATTGTTCACGCGCGCCGGCGGCTGCCGGGGCAATAATGTCGTCGAAGAGCAGATGCCGCTCATAAAGCGCGTCATTAGTGCCGGAGAAGCGTATCGGGCCGCAACCGTATTGATCGAGAAGGTCCGGGCCGGTGGCGATGGTGGTCGCTTCATTCATGGCGGCTTCCCTTCCTTTACGCCCAGATCGGGTTTTACTCATAGACAAGACACTCCAGTTCCGATCGGAGAGCTAGCCGAGGAGGGGTCCGTTCCAAACCCTCACGGCAGGAATTTCACGGTAATAGCCGAGCACGCACAGGGTGCCCGTGTCGAGTAGGAAGTGTTGCCGAGAGACAGGGGGCATGTCGATCCAGCGCGCCACCAGGACGCGGAGCACATGTCCATGTGCAAACAGGGCGACGTCACCCGGGGCGCCGCGCACCCGGGCGATAACCCGATCCACCCGCGCGCCTATTTCCTCCGGCGACTTGCCGCCCGGGCACTCATCCCGAAAGATCAGCCAGCCCGGCGCCGTCTCGCGGATCTCCCCGGTTGTCAGTCCCTCGTAGGCACCGTAATTCCACACGACGAGGTCGCCGTCGATGACAGATGTGCTGCCGAGACCCGCCAATTCGCAGGTCTCCCTTGCGCGCTGCATCGGGCTGCAGAGAACGGCTGCAAACATCTCCCTGGCGAGCACGGGGCGCAGCCTCTCGGCCAATCGACGCCCGTTATCGGTCAAAGGTATATCCGTTGTGCCGGTATGCTGGCCGCTCAGGCTCCCCGCCGTCTCACCATGTCTGATCACGTACAGGTTCACGGCTCTCACTCCTTGCTCAGACCTAGCCGGCCTTGGTCGCG
>JAFAHQ010000312.1 GCA_019237135.1 Alphaproteobacteria bacterium | reverse complement strand
AAAGTGGTCCTAGACTGACGATCCCATGATCCGCGAGCCGACGGGCAGCTCGACACGGGCCGATGCTCCGGTATGCCAGACGGCAGCTCAGCCCCTTGAAATCGAGGTTTTCGACTTTCTTAGCTTCGATCATGTGCATCTTCCCTTTAATGAGGGATACCTCCGGATCCTAAAAGCAGCATATCCCGACGACCGCATTTCGTTTCGCGCGGCCAAAGGACATGTCGAACGATTGGCGCCGCGCGTCGCCGATCTTGCCGACATCACATTTCGGCCCTGTAAGTCTTTTGAGACACCATTTGGCATCTCCCATCATAATCCTTTGGCCGGCCGCTGGGCGGCGCGCCAGTGCCTGGATGTGATCGCCAGGCACACCGCCGGACGTCGTGTTCGCTTAGCGGCGCTGCTGGGCTTTAACGCTAGTCTGCTGGCCGTGATCGGACATCGCTGGCCCACGATATCCTCCGCGCCGTTACACATGATTCTTCACAGTCACCTCGGCGAGGCGATGGCCTGGAGGTCCCGTAATCCCTTCATCCGCGCCGCAGATCTCGTTTCGCAGTTAATGCGGCCGCTGCCGCAATCGGTGCGTATCGTGGCCTTGGAGCTGGGCATGAAGGAGGCTATTGCCGATTCATTACCGGCGGTCGCGCCGGCGATCGTAACGCTGGAGCACCCTATCCTTTCCTCCGAATGGACGGCGAACCCGCCTTTAGTGCGGAGCGGAAAGGTTAAGATCGGCTTCGTCGGTCATGCGCGCCGGGCCAAAGGGTTCGATCTTTTTGTGGAGCTGGCGAAGAGCTGCTCACGAGACGACATCGAGTTTCACGCAATCGGGCATTCCTCACCGGAGACCGATCACCTCGATACGAGTAAGTTGGCGCGGAACCTTTCTGAGATGCCGTTGCTCCGGGATGATTATCTGGCGGCGCTGGAAGAGATTGATCTTGTGTGCTTGCCTTTGCCTGGCCACGTCTATGATTTCACCGGAAGTGGCACGGTTAGTGACGCAATTGCTGCCCTGAGACCGTTAATCGTCTTCCGAAACCGCACGATCGAAGCAATGTCTGCCCGCTACGGTCCAATCGGATGGCTCGTCGAAGGCAGAGATGATCTCATTCGATTGGTTGGCGGACTCGACCCTGTTGACTTCGCTCGAAGGCACTCATGCTGGGTCAATAATTTGAGAGCGATCCGCGAGGCTCGGCGCCCCGAGCTGCTCGCGAAATCCTATGCCGCTTCGATAAGGATGACCGATGAAAGCCGACACGACCGATCGCGGGAATGACTGAGCGCCATACCACGCAGCGCAACACGCCGATCCCGTCATCCTTATTCCGAGCATCCGGCCAACAATCCACCGCGGCCGCTCGCAACGTCACTGCTTATCTGGTTCGTTAAGCTTCGCTTATGCGGGCCTGCATCCCGAAGCTCCGCATTGGTCAACCATGTTTCGCCGGTTTTGAGGTTTGGCAAAGATAGTGCAAATGAATGGAGTATTGACACCTTTTGGGAATCTGATTTATTGCAAGCTCATTTACACAAGAAAAGAGGGTCCACGTTCTCCCCGAAGCTCGCCAAGAAGGTAAGCGACGAGGAGGTTGAAAGAGGACGTAACATGGTTAGAGGCCGGCAGCTGGCGGGGTGAATTAGATATGCAGTTCTTTGAGACCATCGGCTCCGCGACCGTGATTGCTTATGATGACGATCGGCCGGTGCTGACAACCGATGCGTGGATCGAGGGCGACGCTTATTTCGGGAGTTGGGGTCTGGACTACGAAATTCCCGCGGCGCAAATGCAGGCGATCCGGGATGCCGAATATCACTGGTTCTCGCATGGCCACCCTGACCACACGAATATTGCCTGCCTCCCAATGTTGACCAAAGGTGAGTTTCTTCTGTCCGACCACTACGGCAATCGCATTAAAAGGGATCTGACAGCGGCGGGCTATCGGGTGCGTGTTCTGCCCGACCGAGAGTGGATCCAGCTTTCGAAAGGGATACGCGTTTACTCGATCGCCAACCAGAACCAAGATTCAATGCTGCTGATCGATATCAATGGTCGCCTTGTCATAAATCAAAACGACTCCCCGGAATTCGGCGAGTCCTTCCGTATCCGGCAAATGGCGAAATACTTTAAAGAGGTTTATCTACTCCAGCTGCACGGCTGGGGTGGAGCGGACATGCTGAACCTGTTTGATCCTTCCGGCCGTAAGCTTACCTCAATCGTTGAAAAGCGTCGGCCGATTGCACCACGATCTCAGACAAGTGCCAGAACGATGGGGGCTACAAAAGTCATTCCGTTTTCATCGTTCCATCGGTACCAGCGGGAGGATAGCGCCTGGGCCAACGATCTCATTCCGGACCTCGAGGACTATCACAGGGACGCCATGGACAACTGGCCGGAGATACTTCCTGCCTTCGTCCGGGTCAACTGTGCGACGGATGAAGTTACGCCGATCGATCCGCCGCGGTCGCCTCGCATCATCAGGAAACCTGAAGAGTTTGGCGACAGCTGGTCGGATCAGTTGACTGCAGAGGACAAAGGCAAAATACAGCGGTACTTCTCGGCCCGTGAGGCGTTGCGTAAGAATTTCGGGTTCATTGAGGTCTCGGCCGGAGGATCAAACGTCACGATTGACCTCAATCGCGCTAAGCGCGACACCGGGATCCGCTTCGAATGCCCGCGCAACTCGCTGATGAGCTGCATCGAACACGAGCTGTTCGACGACCTTCTGATCGGAAACTATATGCGTACGATCTTTTTCAATGTCGAATCCCTCTATCCGCACTTCACCCCTTATGTAGCCAAATATGCCGACAATGGGGGTGCCAAGACGATGCGGGAGCTCGGAGCATATTTTCGCCACTATTTTATGCGTGATCCGGTTGCACATGCGTTGAAGCATTTCGCTGACGGCAGCGAGATGGTGCTGCGCACGGCCCTGCCCGAAGGATCGGCGATGTTTCGTGCCGTTAAACGTGCTTACTACGGGCTAATGACCCGTTAATTCATCTTTTCTCTTTCGCTGTACGCGGCACATCGGCTGGTGCTACGCTGCCTGCAGCCGGCAATAAGGACGAGAACTTGATGTGGTGTCGTCCGCAGGCGATGGCACTGGTATGGATAGCCATCAAGCTATTCATATCGGAGGTTACACCGGTCCGAGCTGCTGATCCCGACATAAACCTCTTGCTTCAAAGCCCGGTCGCCAGGGACTGGGTTACCAACGGTGGAAACTTAACGAACCAACGGTACTCCACGCTGAAGCAAATCGACACGACGAATGTCAAACAGCTCAAAGGGGCGTGGATGACCCGTCTCAAGCGCTCGGGGTTCGGCACCAAGTATTCGGCCGAGGCGACTCCGCTCGTAAAAGACGGCATCATGTACATGGTGACCGGCAATGACGATGTCTTCGCGTTGAATGCCAAAACCGGTGAGATCCTATGGGAGCGCTGGTCGTGGATAGACCAGAAAATATCGGTCGTATGCTGCGGCTGGCTCAGCCGGGGCCTCGCGATGGGCGAGGGCATGCTGTTCGTCGGCCAGCTCGACGCTAATGTCGTGGCGCTCGACATCAAGAACGGCAGGGAGGTCTGGAGGACCGCGATCGAGGACTGGCACAACGGCTATAGCATCACTAGTGCGCCGCTTTACTATGACGGCATCGTCTACAGCGGCATCTCTGGCGGCGAGCTCGGTATCCGCGGCCGGTTGACCGCCCTCGACGCCAAGACCGGAAAGATTCTATGGCGGGCCTATACGGTACCGGGACCCGGGGAAATCGGCAGCGCTTCCTGGCCGGCCCCCGGCGATGCTGCGGTGCCCCGTGGGGGCCCTATCTGGAATACGCCGGCGCTCGATCCACAACTCGGGCTCATCTACTTCGCGACCGGCAATTGCGGGCCCGATTATGACGGGTCGATGCGCGAGGGCGACAATCTGTTTTGCGCGTCAATCCTGGCGCTGAAGGCCAATACCGGGGAATATGCCTGGCATTTTCAGGAGGTACACCACGACATCTGGGACTACGACGCGGCGAGCCCGGTCGTGCTCTTCGACACCGTAGTCGATGGGCAGCCGCGCAAGGGAATTGCAGAGGCCGGCAAAACCGGATGGGTTTATATTCTCGATCGCACCAACGGGAAGCCGCTGATCGGGATCGACGAGCGCCCGGTGCCGCAGGAGCCTCGCCAAAGAACGGCCAAAACGCAACCTTATCCCAAGGGCGACGCTACGGTACCGCAATGCGCCGCCCCGCAGCCCGGCCTCAAAACAGGCTGCATCTTCGAGCCTTTCTGGGACGAGCCGGTAGCGCTCCAGCCGTCCGGTCAGGGCGGCACCAACTGGTCGCCGATGCCATACAGTGCGGACACCGGCTATTTTTACGTCCCCGGGTCGATCCGCACCAGTGTGTTTGAGCGGTTCCCCCGTCAATACCGTCGCGGCCATATCTACACGAGCGGCTCGCAAGAAGCGGCTGAGCACACGCCGCTTAGGGGCACCTTTACTGCGATCGACAGCAGGACGAACCAGATCGCATGGCAGCACCAAATGCCTTATCGCATGGGCGGCGGCAGCGGCTCGTCGGTAACCGCCAGCGGCCTGCTGTTTCGCGGCGAACCGGACGGCAACTTCGTGGCCGTCGACGCCGTGACGGGCAGAGTGTTGTGGAAATTCCAGACCGGATTCGGGCCTGATGCGCCGCCGATCGTCTACGAGGTCGATGGCGAGCAATACGTCGCCATCGCTACCGGAGGCAATTCGATCCAGCGGAGTGCTACTGGCGATGCAGTTTGGTCCTTCTCGCTGAAGGGCGAGCTGGGTCCGGCATGGTGGCCGCCAACGCCGCCGCCAACAGGTCTCAACCTCGGACTTTATTGGCGTATCCGATCCGCGCTCTTGTCGATATGGCCGGGCAGTGGGCGGAACGGGCATCTCGAAGAGCCAAGAGGGCAGGGTGCTCGCGGTGATCAAGGAGACCGATGACACCCACCCTTGCGTGCTCGCCATTATAAAAGACCAGCGATCTGCCTGATACCGCTGGCTAGAGCTCAAGACGAGCGGCCCCGGTTCCCGTGAGCTCGCTACGCTGCCAGATCCGTGGCGCTGGTAGAGCCAGTCGGCCGGATGACATCAGTGGGCGTAGCGCCCATTTAGCCAACTCACGGGGCTCCCGGCGGCGCGCCGGTAGTTAATTCCGTTGGATGCCGGACACCAACAATCGGCAGGCTGAAAAGCGCCATTCGGTGATCGTACAAGGCACGTCAAAAACGCCACATTGCTCAGCCACGTTCTTGGACAACTCCTCACCCCCGGTCGCGCTCGCTTGCGCTTTCATGGATCAGGACGAGATCGTCGAGATCGTGCCGACTTAGCGGTTTTCGACGCACCGACCAGCTCGTGCTTGTAGGCCTTTCTGTCGCGTATAATGCTCTGACGCGCCCGGCTGGCGCTTCGAGTATGCGGTTATGTCGTGCTGTTGCGGTCACCGCGGTTGCTTGAGAGGAGTGTCCTGAAATGGCTGATGCTCCGGGGCTGCTAATGCTCGTCGGCGCCGCCACCCCACCTGGGCGGCTTGCCGCCGCGATCGCGACGACGGCGGAAGCGGCACGGACCGGCGGCGATGTGGCCGTCGAAATCCTCAACCTCGCCGAAACGCCGATTGATATCTGCGATGGCCGGCCGCTCGAGAGCTATGGTGAGGCGACCCGCCAGGCCGTCGTACGCATCGCTGCAGCGGCCGCGGTTCTGATCGGCGCGCCGGTTTACCGGGCTAGCTATCCGGGCGTGTTGAAAAACCTGCTCGACATCGTCCCAGTCGAGGCATTGCAAAACAAGCCGGTCGGCATTGTCGCGATGGGCGGTTCACCGCATCACTATCTCGCCGTCGATACCCAGCTGCGGCAGGTCTTGGCCTGGTTCGGTGCCCTCGTTGCGCCGACCAGCGTCTATGTCACCGGCGGTGATTTCCGCGACGGTGAGCTGACCTCGGAAACCGCCCGCAAGGAACTCGTAGCACTGACCGACACGCTGATGACTCTCGCGCGCCGGCTCGACCCCGCCTCCCTCGGGCCGATGCCGCTCGCCGCAAAATTTACCTGATGCCATCAATCTCCTGAAATACTCTCTGCTGCATCTCGCCGCGGTAAGCACAAAGTCAGAGACTGCCGTGGCAATTTCGTCGGTTCTCCTCGATGTTCCCGTTCGGGCCTTCGGCCAAGATCATTAGTGTGACATCGAGCCGCGGGGGTCTCGTAACAACCGATTAAACTTTGCTCTTGCATCCTGGCGCGGTCGAACCAGCGAGAGGACCTAATGCGTGCCCTTTTTGCGAGGCTGATTGACGACGAGGCCGGCGTTACCGCTGTCGAGTATGGCCTGATCGCGGCACTGCTCGTGGTTGGCTCCTTTCTGGCCCTGAGTTCGGTCAACGTCAGCCTCAACCTCTCCAAAACCCTCAGCACGATCGCCGGCAAGCTGTGAGGTGGTCGCACGCCCCCGGACGTAAAGACCGCGACCGACCGCGCCGTCGGCGCGATTAGAGCGGCAGAGCTAATGTTTGCTGCAGAAATGGGCGCCACCTCGAACCTCAACCGGGCCGAATAGGTGGCCCTGACGTAAAGATCGCCGCTGCCATCGAAGCCGCGGTTGCGGCCGAACGAGTGAGGCTCAAATGCGACTTGTTCGGACGACGAAGCCCCTGCTCTATCCAAGAGCTTGGCTACATAATTTAGAGCGACCGTTACCCGTCCCCGGAGCGCGTCCGCCCGCTGAAAGCGATCCTCGCGAAAGCTCAGGCCCGAGCCCGTGCCGCCGCTGAAGGTGGCGCAAAGCAGGCGAGAATGCTTGCGGCGAAGTGCGAGGGGTGGCTCACTGACTTCGTCAGGCGCCGGGGGGATAATTGGCCCGGCCTGGGCTTACAACCATCTCGTTCTGAGGGGAGGCTCCGATGACGAGAACGCTTGTTGTGATTGCTGGAATAGTCGCCTTTCTGTCAGGGGCGCAGGGTACGTCAGCATTCACAACGCAGCCGGTCGATCCTGTGACTACAAGCGATCGCCAGACCGACCCAGATCAGCTCTCGGACAAGATCTCAAACGGACAATCCGGAGGCACCATTTTCGGGCTGCCCGGCGGGTTGCAGCTTCAGTTTTCCGCGCCATCGCCGAGCAACAGCACGAACAGCCCATTTGTCACGTTCCCAAGCACGGTATTCGTGCCGAGCGAACACAGGTAATTCGACGCCGGGCGCATCGGGCGGAGCGGGCGGCAGCGATAGGCATCAGCGGCGCGGTGGCAGGCGATCATGAAATCTGGAACTTTCAGCTCTGCTTGCTGTTCGGCTGACGAGGGCGATCGGATACCCCCCATCCGCGATCGCACGCTCCTGAGTCCCGGCGCCGTCCCCCTCGCCGGGGTTTCTTTTCCGAGTGCGGCACCAGCATACGGTCTTCCTCGCACTCATGACGTCCTATGCAGCCCCACCCCGACCCGCGGCTCTGGCTCATCCTCGCACACCCGGAAAGATCCCGCCGTCCCTCTCGACCCTAGCCCCACCAACGGGCCACGAAGGCGCTCGCAAGTGTCGCATTAGCGAAATAGATCGAGAGGGCGTCACGGCCCACTGTCCGCGCCGCAATTCTCGTTTAGCGAAGCAGTCCGGGATAGAAGCCGCCGTACGGGCTTCCCTGGCGGCCGGCACGGGCATCCGCAAGACCGCGCGGCTTGTCGGCACCGGGAATGCTACCGCGGCGCGGATCGTGGCGGAGATGCACGCGAACATAGGTGTCGATAAAGGTAGTTCGCGAGAACAGACCAGTGTGGTTAACTAAGAGCGGATCGAGGCTCGGCGAGGGAATGACCCCGGGTAGCCGGTGTCAAAACAGGGTCTTTCGCGCGGAACCGGCGTGGCCCTCGCTTGGTCCGTTAGCGAGACAACGTGCCGTTTTTGTGGAGCGGGGCCCGCGTCATGACCAAGGAGAGAGCCCGCCATTACGCCAAGGCGCTCGCGCGAGGCATGGGTATCACCTTCTACGTGGTACGCAGCCGCGGAGGCCGCTTCCTGGCGGTGCAAATACCGTCGGACGACTGCGAAATCCTCGCGAGGATCACGCCGCCACGCAGCGTGCACGACAGCTCGCAATCCCGCCACGAACAAGCCAGGAGCGCTGCTTAAAGGCAGCAGAGCAGACGTCGGCTCACCCGACAGAGGCAACGCCACGCTGGCCAGGATCGCGGCCGAGATGCGCGGGGGCTAATGATCCCGGAGATTTGAGCTTGCGCTTGGCTTGGCTGGAAACGGTCTAGAGGCTGAGTTCGCTGCAAGTCGGGTAACCCTCCACTATGGCGTTTATTCTTCAAATCCTCGCGCAGTCCGTTCTGGGAATAGAGATCTGCGATGTTGTGCCTGTAACTGACGCAGATCGAGGATCTCGGGCAAGGCGACTTCATGAAGACCGATTGCGCCGCCTGTAATCACGTCGCGCTGCTGACGCCGTACTTTCCGTTCGGGTTCGGGCTTAACCGGTGGGTCAATCTGGATCTCAGCGTTTCTTAATCCTGTTGTGCGGTTGAGGTAGCCACATTCGTAAGCACACCAATGGTTGGCGGGCAGGAACGTCTCCGCCGGAATTGTAAGAAATCTTAGCGAGCTGTGGCGTGCTTCACACGCTCCGGGCCAGCGAGAGATTACCTCCCCGATAGGACCAGCTTGGTCAATCGAGCAGCCACCGGAGCTGAAAATGTTCACGATGTCAGGTTCCCCGATTATGGCAGGGACGATCGTCGGCGCCTTACAAACCGCGACTGGGCCGCCGGCCTTGGCGCTGGATCGCTGGGTCGAGCTCACCAACAATACTCGCAAGCCGATCGTCGAGGTTTACATCTCTCGCGTTCG
>JAFAHQ010000309.1 GCA_019237135.1 Alphaproteobacteria bacterium | reverse complement strand
AACTTTCCGCAAGCATTCTCACACGTCGCGCTGGTCAACACCGCGTTCAACCTGACCCGCAGCCAAGGACCCGCCGAACAGCGCGCCGCTCGCCATCAGAGGAGCACTCCCCAGAGGTAAGCCAAGTTGCGCCTCGCGGCCGCAGGGCGATGATCCCGGCGGAGGACTGGGATGAGCGACCGGGTCAGATCTCCGAGATCGCGGCGAAGTTCAGTGCAGGCTATAGAAGCCCATCGCGCCGCCCGCCAGCACCTGGTGCTGAACCTCGGGGGACGCGCCGGCCATACGGTCCTTGATCATCTGCGGCGCGCCCGGAAAGAAGCCGTCGCGGTGCGGATAGTCGGTTGCCCACAGGATCTTGTGCGGCCCGATATACCCGGCTAGCACCTTGAGGCTGCCCTCGACTGGCTCGAACGAGATCCAGCAGTTGCGCCGGAACAGATCACTCGGCCGCGTCTTCAGGCCGGAATCGTTGAAGCCCTGATCGTCGAAGTGGCGGTCCATGCGGTCGAGCCAGGGCGCGATCCAGCCGCCACCCGATTCGAGAAATCCGACGCGCAGCTTCGGGTGCCGCTCGCAGACCCCGCCCCAGATCATGCTCATACAGGCGAGCATCATCTCCATCGTATGCGAGATGATGTGCTGCGCCCCGCGGCCCTCAAAACGGTCGATACCGACGGTCGGCATGCCGCTATTCCCGCCCTCGTGAATGCCGATCGAGAAGTCGAGATCCTCGGCCGCGTTCCACAGCGGATCATAGGCCGGGTCGTGCAGCATTCGGTTGTTGTAGGGGTTGGGCCGGATGAAGCCGCCATGGAAGCCGAGATCGCGGCGTGCAAAGCGCATCTCGGCGATCACATGGTCGATCGACTGCATCGGCAGCATCGCTATGCCGAACAGGCGGTCGGGATAGGGCTTGCAGTAGTCGGCGAGCCAACGGTTGTAGGCACGGCACAAAGCCGCGGCGAGATTCGGATCATGCACTGCGCCGGCGAAAAGGCCCATGCTCGGGTAGAGGAACGCGGCATCGATGCCGTCGAGATCCATGTCCGGGATGCGCTTATGAGGGTCGAAGCCACCGGGCCGCCCTTCCTCGTAACTCATCGTCTCCGCCGAGACGACCCCTTGACGTGCGCCTACTCCGCCGATGCCCCCCATGCCCTGCTGGCTGCCGAGGATCTGCTCCTCGACCAACAGGCGTTCCTTGCCGTCCTTGTCGATGACAAGCCTTGGAGCCCGGCCGCGGAACGCCGGGTCCATGTAGTCATTCGCACAGAGTCAGAGGTTCCAGTATGTGACCGTCGGAGTCAATGACGTTGTAAGCGCGAGCCATGATCCTCTCCTCCACTCAGTGGTAGCTCCAATCCTTTTCGAAGCGGGCGAAACAATCGCGCTCACCCGGCATCTTCACCCAACCGGCAAGCAGCCGTGCTGTCGCGAGCAACAGCCGATCACGTAGGTGCGTCGAGTTGTGACCGTATTCCTCGAAGGTCGAGATCGTGATCTTCTGATTGTGTGGGTCGTCCTGGAATCGACAGGCGCAGAGCGCGACGGTGGACTGATAGGCCTTGCGGTCCGCGCCCGACCGCAGATATGCGTCGGCAAGTGCCGTCGTGCGAGGGAAGTCGAGCGCCATGATCGCCTCGTCCAGCCCGCGCAGCAACGAGTCGGGCGCTCGGTTCGAAAGATCGAAACTGGCGCCCTCCTGCTCGATCACAGAGTTTTGCAGCTTGTTTTCGTGCGCCACGTCGTTGATGAAGCTGGCCATCAAGTAAAGGATGCGCGGCTGATAGGGGTTGTCGCTCGACCTCATCCAGTGGTTCGCTACGTTGCAGTAATCGAAGGGGTGCTGCCCGTTGGTGAATTGCCGCGGCACCGTGGTGCGCAGGATAAGCTCGGCCGCACCGATCTGGATCGTATCGCCGAGGCTCCTGATCGACTTGCCATTCTTCAGGTGAATGGTGAGCAAATTCCACACCGCATCGACGTCGACCTCCATCAATTGCCGAACCATCTCCTCGACCTCGGCCGGGCTCAACGGCGTCTGATTGGTCTGTTTTAGGTTGACCCCGGCGTCGGGGAATTCGCTCGCTATCCGGACGCAGACGGCATCGTAGAGAGAGTAATAGAGCGGACCGATCGCCATGTCCGGAACGCCCATGTAATAGACCCCATGCGAACGATCCCAGCCGATGAAGTCGGCAAGGTCGGTGATCGCGCGAGCCCGAATCGCCTTGTGGCCGGTATTACGAGCCTTGCGGCCGATCACCGTGTCCTGAAGATCGATGAGGCCGAGATACTGCAGCTGGTCGGCGAGCATCGGACGAACTTTGTCGTCTTCGGCAAGACCCAGAAACAAGCCATACGACCGCCGCGAATCACCGCTCACCGTGGCGATCATGTGCTGATGCAGCCGCTCCTCGACTGTTCCCTTCTCGCGGATCGGCTCCTGGTCCTCGTTCCAGACGACCGGTCCATAACTCGGCGGC
>JAFAHQ010000221.1 GCA_019237135.1 Alphaproteobacteria bacterium | reverse complement strand
TTGGTCACTACCGACGCCCCGATGCCAAAACCCAAGGTGAATACGCCGGCAACGCAGGTAATGTTCGGAATCAGGATCATGATCCAGCTGTTGCGGACATTGCGCTCGAGGTCGCGGGCGATATCCCTGAGTTCGCACAATTTCCCGAGGCCCTGATCCATGAATACGACATGGGCTGTATCGGTCGCGATCGAGGTCGCCCCGCGCAGAGAAATCGAGACATTGGCCTTCTTCAAGGCGATCGCATCATTGATGCCGTCACCGACAAAGCAGACCTTGCGTCCTTCCCGCTGCAGCTGTTCAACGTAATCGGCCTTATCGGCGGGCAGCACCTGGGCGAAGTAGCGGTCCATCCCGAGCTCCTCGGCGAGCTTGCGGGTCGGCGCCTCGTGGTCGCCGGAGATGATCGCGATGTGCTCGATGCCACGCTCGCGCAGGCCCTCGACGATGCCGCGTACCTCGGGTCGTATCGACGCCCGCAGCTCCAGCGCGCCGCCGAGCTCGTCGTCGACGGCGACCATCACCATCGTATGGCCTTCGCGATGCGCCTCGTCGAGAGCGTCTTCGGCCTCCGGCGTCAGCCGAACACCCTCCAACTCCATAAAGCGCCGACTGCCGACGCGCACTTGATGCCCGTCGATGCCGACCGTGATGCCATAGCCGACCTTGTACTGAGTCGCGTCGGTCAACGGTAGGCGGAGGCCCTGCTCCGTCGCTTTCTGGAGGATGGCAAGCGCTATCGGGTGATGAAACCGCCGCTCCGCAGCAGCTGCAAAGCGCAGGATCTGCAGCGGATTGAGACCGTTGGCACCAATCATCCGGCCGACTTCCGGTCGCTCGCGCGTTAATGTGCCGGTCTTGTCGAAGAGTACCGTGTCGACCTCGCAGAAAAGGTCGAGCGCGCGCCCGTCCTTGACGAGAATCCCCTTCTGAGCGCAGAGCGACAGTGTCGACAGCATACCCAGCGGCGCTGCCATTCGAATGCCCGTACCGAGATCACTGTTCAGGGCCGCTACCGCGCCCTGCGGACCTATCGTTGCCCCGGCAACCGCGCCCACGGCCAAGGTGGGGATCACCGCTTTGTCGGCGAGCCTCTCACCCCGGTGCTGCGAGGCGAGCTTATAGCCGGCTGTGTCATTGAGGATCTGGGCAATTTTCGCGGTCGCGGTATCGGTGCCCGATTTTTCCACTACGATTTGGATCTCGCCCGCTACCAAAATGGTGGACGCAAAGACGCGGTCGCCAACGCCTTTTTCGGCCGGCGTAGACTCGCCGGTCAACGCATGCTGGTCGATCATCGCCATGCCCTCGGCGATGATGCCGTCCACCGGCACCATCTCGCCGGTGTGGGCGACGACGACGTCGCCCTTCTGCAACCGGTCGAGCGGCACTTGGATCTCGACTCCGTCCTGCATTAGCCAGACGAAACGCGGCTGTTTGCCAAAAGCTCCGAGCAGGAGCTTCTTCGAGCTATCCTCGGTACGCCGCACCAGAAACCGCCCGAACGACAGGCACCAGGCAAGAATGGCACCCGGGAACACGTGAAGCGTCGCGAGGCAACCCAGCACGACGACCGAATCAAGCACGTCGACACCGAGTCGCCGTTCCTCCGACAGCACTCGGTAAGCCCCGCGAAAGCTTGGGATGGTTGTATAGGCAAACAATGCGGCCGAGACCGGCAGCAGAGCCGGCATTGCAAACTGGGCGACCGCTGCGATCGGCACCGAGACGCTGCATATCGCGAGATCGAGCTCGGGCTTGTCGAGCTGCTCGGGATGCTCGGCATTGGCCAGAACCTCGTCGAGGATCCCGATGATCTGCGCCGGACCAAGCTGACGCGGGTCGTACTCGATCTTGGCCGAACCATTGCGCGCACTGGTCTCGTAGCGGTCGATCCCGAGCACGCTCATCAGCTCGCGCTCGATTGCATCGCAAAGTGCGGCCTTGCGGTAGAGCACCGGGTTTTCGAGCTTGATCATACCCATACGCTCACGCACGACCCGCCAGCCGGTTATCCGTCGTGCGTAGCGGTGGTAGCGGACAACGCCGTGCCGGTCCCGAGCTGTAAGCGCTGGCGGCACCTCGGGGGTGTCGCGTGGTAGCAGCACTGGCCTGAGGTGTGCGATCCCGTCGTTGGGCAATGCGGGACCCGGTTCATCGTCCGCCATGAGCAGAGCCGCGACATGCTCAAGGACTTGGCGGTGGCCCCGCTGCCTCGCGTCGAATTGCAGCTCGATGGCCGGCACCGGCACCGGGGCAATGATCACACCCTCGATCTCCGGCGCCTTGAAGGAGCGCTCGACAAAGCGGCGGCACAACGGCCCGTCCGGATCGGCGAACATCCGAGCGCTCTCAACCCGGATAATGCCGTCTTCGGGGAACAGGATCCTTATGTCGAAACAAGGGGCCCTGTCGGCGCCGGCAACCTCGTCCTGCATGAGTTCGTCCCTTGTACTCAGCTTCAGGAGCCCGGCGTTGCCTGCACTAAAATTGCGCACTCTGTTGGGCATTCGTGCAGCCGGTTCCTCAGCCGTCGTCCAGCTGTTCCATCGCTTCGCGCCCGCCGTCACGAAACCCGCTCATGATTGGATTTTCTTGGGGCAGCGCTTGAGCAACGAACACTGCGGCGTAAACCACGCCATAGGACAGAACATACGAGCCGGTGTAAGTTAGGCGCGAGAGCCACTGCAAGGCATCGGTCCCGACGTCGCCTGCCGGGGGTTTGCTGTCGGCGGTATTCTGGGAGATTTCGGAGGTTGTTGTCGCGGCGTCGCGCATGGCCTCGGCAACCGCTCGTATCGCGGCCTCGTCATCGGTACTAGTAATCTTGTCCGCAGCGCTCACCGCCATCCCGATATTCCCCTTCCCGCTGTTGTAGCAACACCGCTTGAAGCTAACACAGGTCTCCGCAAACCGACAACTCGAGGCCCCTCTTGTAATAAATTCTTCACAAATACTCTTTTACGACCGAGAACTGGTAAACCGGAGTACTGCGGCATGTTTCATCGGGATTCCTTCCGGGTCCGTCTCACACCCCATAATGACGATTCGCGGAACTCGTAAACCGTAAATCGGGTAAACAGACCAAAGATGGAAAGCCGAAGGCCAAGGCAACTCTCGTTGCCTTGGCCCGCGCCGCGGAGTTCGGCTGGCGAGGCCGGCATAAGCCGGTTTCGCAAAGACGCTGAGATTACGGTCAGGATTGGTACAGATTGTCCTCGGCCCACAGAGAATGATGCAGATCGGCAACACACTTGTCGAAGGCGGGGCTACCGGGATCAATCCCCACGGCCGCACAGGCTAAGCTCTCCTTCGACCAATCACTTTCGGTGGCATTGGCCCCTTGACTACCGCCACTGGCGAGAAATGCGGCAAAGGAGCAAATTAGGACGAGGCGTAACATTGCTGGTCTCCTTAAAATGGGGTGTGCCGGGTTGGGTGTCCTTGCGTCAGCGGACAGGGACGACCGCCCCATAACCGCCGGTATTTGCTGGGGATTGTTCTGCGTTGACCACACAGACCGCGAAAGCCGACGTGCCGGGCTCCAGGCCGCTCTCGGCGCATGCGCGTCGGCCTTTTTGAGCCCCTTGCTCCCGCTCCCATACCGCCAAGCTCCGATCGAGGCTCCTGATGCACGTGTCATAGCGACGTCCCGATGGATCGAGCCCCAAGACGACCGCACAGGCATGACGCTCCTGCGCCATTCTCGAGGAGCTTTCCGCCGCATTGGCGACGGTGCCGGAAGTGGCAAGTAGGGTTATAAAAGCCGCGGCGCTGGCCAGTTTGGCCGACCGCGCTGCCCAACGACTAATACAAGCGAGTCGACCTTGTGCCTGCGTCCGGGCGATCTTGGCGGAGGTTTGCGTAACCATGTGATGAACCCCTTCCGGGTCGTGATCGTCCCGTCATCGGGAATGCACCACAAGTAATCTTGGTTGATGGAGTGGACCAGGCTGGATTAACTAGAGCAAAACTCCGACATACTTCGAAAAGTTCTTGCTCGGGCTGAGCCTTCGGAAGTCTTCTGCAAGGCTCAGGCAGAACATTCCCTCATGTCGCCGTTTTGTTCTGTAGAATCGGCAACCCGCCCACCCCTGGTGCCGACAACCTCCGACGGCACGGTGGATTAGGGCTCAACCCCACGGCCCCGCTTCCGGGCCGTATTTCCGCCCTAAACGAATTTCCATTGCTATTCGGTTGTTCCGGCTGCTTCAATTCGTTGATCCAGTCAAAAATTCCATTGTTCCGTGGCGTAGCGAATTTGCGATCTAACCGTTTGAAATAGCGTTGTATTTTGCAAGGCGGCCCGAGCCATTCTGCGGCAAAAACGCGATTTTCGTTGTATTTCGGCAATTCACGCCCCCAAGAACCTCTCGCGGAGACGGTTGGAGAGATGCGCGTTAGGGCTTTGAATGCAGCCGAAAAAGGCTCACGGTCGCATTTCGAAATTCAACCGGCTTACCGCTCACTCCGGCCGCTCGAGCTCCTCGATCGCGGCCTTCAGGAAACGCGCTGCTTCGCCGCCGGTGACCGCGCGATGGTCGAAGGTCAGCGATAATGGGAGGAGCCGATGGGCGACGAGCTTGCCGTCGGCCACAACCGCCCGCGGCGCTATGCGGCCGGCGCCGAGGATCGCGACTTGCGGCGGGACGATCACGAGTGCGGCGAACCGCCCCCCGAACATCCCGAAATTCGACAGGGTGATGGTCTGGCCGCGCAGCTCGGCCAGCGGTACCGAGCGCGCCCGCACGTCCCGCTTCATCGCTTCGATCCCGCGACGCAGATCGGCGGCGTCGCGGCCGCCGACATTGCGCAGCACCGGGACGAAGAGCCCGTCCCCGGTGTCGACCGCAAGACCGAGATCGATCTGCTTGACCAGCCGACGCTCCATGTTGCGCCCGTCGTACCACGCGTTGAGTTCGGGAACCGCGGTGCAGCCGGCGACCACCGCGCGGACCAGCCGGATCGTCGTATCGCTGCCAGGCGCCCAAGCCTCGATGTCGGCCTCGTCGGACACCGTTGCCGGGACGATCTCGGCATGCGAGCGAGTCATGTTGACGGCCATCGCCCGTCGCACGCCGGCCAAAGGCTCGGCTGGCCCGGCCTCGGTTAATGTCCGCGCGGCGCGCTCGACATCTGCACTGGTCACGGCACCGCCGGGACCGCTTGCCGCGACGATCTTCAGATCGACGCCGAGACGCTGCGCCAAGGCCCGCACCGCCGGTGTTGCCTTGACGGCGGCTCCCGCCGGCGCGGCTTCGGCAGCTCGGGTCGGCGGCGGCGTGACGACGGCGGCGAGTTCGCCGACCACCGTGCCGGTATCGACGCGCGGGCCTTCGTCGAACTCGACCAGGGCGGCGCCGACCTTGACCCGTTCGCCCGGCTGAGCGCAGAGCCGAGCGATCCGGCCGGATTGCGGGGAAGGGACTTCGACGACCGCCTTTTCGGTCTCGACCGAGACGAGAGGCTGGTCGGACACGACATGATCGCCCTCGGCGACATGCCAGGCGACGAGCTCGGCCTCTTGCAGGCCTTCGCCAAGATCAGGGAGGACAAAAGTGCTCATGGCCGTTATTGATACGCCAGGATCCGTCGCGCGGCCGCGAGTATGCGGGCTTCGTCCGGCAGATAGTGCTGCTCAAGCCGCGGTAGCGGCATCACGGTGTCCCAGCCGGTCACTCGCTCGATCGGGGCGAGCAGCGAAATAAGCCCGCGCTCGGCGATCCTGGCGGCGATCTCGGCGCCGAACCCGCCGGTCAGCGGCGCCTCGTGGACGATCACGCAGCGCCCGGTCTTCGCAACCGATTCGAGGACGCTGTCGCTATCCAGCGGCTTCAAGGTCGCGACGTCGATGACCTCGACGCTGATCCCCTCCCCCGCCAGCGTGTCGGCCGCAGCCAAGGTTTCCTTGGTCATCGCCCCCCAAGTGACGAACGTGATGTCGCCGCCTTCGCGCAGTACGAAACAGCGGTCGAGCGGGAGTGCCGCGCCGTCGTCTTCGACCTCCTCGCGCGCGGCGCGGTAGAGCCGGGTCGGTTCGAGAAAGACCACCGGGTCGGGGTCGCGGATTGCGGCGAGGAGCAGGCCGTAGGCGCGCGCCGGCGAAGATGGGATCACGACCCGCAGACCCGGGACATGAGCAAACATCGCCTCAGGGCTTTCGGAATGGTGCTCGATGGCGCGGATCCCGCCGCCCGCCGGCGAACGCACGACCATCGGGCAGCTGAGCCGCCCGCGCGTCCGGGTACGCAGCCGTGAAGCATGGTTCACCAGCTGGTCGATCGCCGGGTAGATGAAACCGGTGAATTGGATTTCCGCGACCGGGCGGAAGCCCTGAGCCGCG
>JAFAHQ010000169.1 GCA_019237135.1 Alphaproteobacteria bacterium | reverse complement strand
TGCGCCGAGTGCGGCGTAGCCCGAGCCCGACAGCCGGCACACCGGATCGAGCAGCTGCGGATCGACGCGCCCGTTTCTCCAGACCGACGGATCGATATGAGCGTGCACGATGCGGCCCAGCACGATGTTGGTGTTGCGGTCGGTCACGATCTGCGCAACCTCGCATTCGAGGTGCGCCTTGGCTTCACCAACGCGGAACGGCCGCACCTTCGCCGCCGGCACCGGTGTCAGCCCGGCCCAGCCGAACTCGTCCTCGTCGCGCGGGAAGTCGCCGGAGGTGAAGTTCATCCGCTCCAGCAGGTGCATCGTGACGATGTTGGCGACGAACTCCGGCACCTCACGCAGGTTCGTCAGGCTATCCTTGACGCCGGTCGAGCCAAACGCGACATAGGCGGGATCGCTTCCCATCAGGTTGAAGTACGAGTAGGGCGCCAAGTTACTGACGCCGCTCTGCGACACGGTCGAGACCCAGCCGATCGGCCGCGGCACCACCAACGCGGTCAGCAGCTGATAAAATGCCGGACCTTGCCAGTCGGCCGGGCCGACTTCGAGAGCACAATCGAGAGTGGCGGGCGGGGCATCGTGGGAGCCGGGCATATAGTCAGTCTCTCTCGTAGCCTTGGCTTCCCCACGACACGGCGCGGCGCCGGCACCCCCCGCCGCATCTCTGGACGAACGACCGGATCGGCCGTAGTCGACGAGCCCCGAAAGGTCCGTCCGGCTGATAGCCCGGGGAGGGTAGGGTAGGGCGCCCTGGTATCGGTCCTGTCTAAGAGGCGGGGCGCAGCGCTATTTCGCCGCGACCGGGGGTTCGTCCGCGTACATCTCGGGGAGCACGGTCTGGCGCCAGGTGTCCTGCCGAGGGAAGACCTTCTCGATCGCCCGGGCCGAATAATAGCTGGTGTCGACACCCGGCGGGTCGCCCCCTTCGCGCACCGTCTTGACGGCGTCGAGCAGCAGGCGCCGCGCGGCGATGATCGCTCGGTCGGCTGGACCCAAATGTTCCTGCGAGCGGTCGACGATCGGCCCCATGCCTTCCTGTACTGCGCGATCCTGCGTATTGACCCCGTCGATGCCGGTAAAGGTCTCGTATTTCTGGACCTCGCGGTCGATCATCCAGTTGTTGCGCTTGTTGCGGAACGAGCGGAACTCACCCGACTGCTCGACATAATCGGGGCCGTTGCCGTTGCCACGTTCCATCCGGTCTTCGTCGCTCAACCCTTGTTCGCCGAAACTGTACATCCAGTTCCACACCATGCAGTTCTCATCGTCGATCGGGACCCAGATGTGGCCGGCGATGTTCGTCCGGTCACCACCGCTGCCGCGCCCGATCTGCTGCGGCCGGATTTGCGTGAACGGCATGACGAAATGGTAGGAGCGCACATAGGTCTTGTCTTCGTCGAGCGGACGGATCCCGACATATCGATAGCCGTAATCGGTGACGTCGACCTCGAGGGTCGGCGCCTTGCCACGGACAAACGGCCCCTGCACCGGAACGCCCGGACGAGTGGTGTTCGGGGTGATGGTGCGATGGAGGATCGGGGCGTGTGAGGTGTCGATGCCTCCTTCGAGCGCCTGCAGCCAGTTGCATTCCTCCCACACCTTTGAGCAGTGCCTGTGGCTTTCCGGCACTTGCGTCCACTCGAACGCCGGTGGCGCCGGCATCCGTTCGCGCGGTCCCATATAGGCCCAGATCACCCCGCCCATCTCGGTCGTCGGGTAGGCGGTCAGGTGGATCTTGTGGCAGAACTGCTCGGGCTCATTCATCTGATCGACGCAGTTGCCGTCGATATCGAATTTCCAGCCGTGATAGACGCAGCGCAGGCCCGACTCTTCGTTGCGCCCGAACCACAGCGAGGCGCGCCGATGCGGGCAGAATTCATCGACGAGGCCGATGCGGCCCTGGCTATCGCGAAAGCCGACGAGGCGCTCGCCGAGCAGCTGGACACGCACTGGCGGGCAGTCGGGCTCGGGCAATTCGCGCGCGAGAAATGCCGGGATCCAATATCGCCGCAAGACGTCGCCCATCGGGGTCCCCTGCGCCGTCCTCGTCACCAGCTCGTTGTCTTCGCGTGTCAGCATAGATGGGCTCCTCTTCTGAAACGGCCGGCGCATCCGAGCCGCGCGCAACCGACATGCTGTAGCCGCGAAACGATCATCGGCCGTTCCGTCGGGCACGGCAAGTGCTAGTGACCAAGTTTCGTGTACAACGATTGCAAACGAGGGACAACCGTGAATTGTTGAATCGTCCGTTTGGTGCTAACATCTGGCGCAAATCGAGGCGTGCTTCCCGCTGTTTCGAAAAACCGGGAACGGGCAGCGCCGGGCACGGGAGACTTCCATGGACGAGCGAGAGCTACGAAAGCTCGTTGCAGCGGTGAAAACAGGCCGGATGTCGCGTCGGGCCTTTGTCTACAGGATGGTCGGCCTCGGGCTGACCGCGCCCTACGCAGGCCAGCTCTTGAACCATTTCGGCGTGGCGCAGGCGGCAACCCCAGCCGAGTACAAGCCGACCAAAGGCGGCGGCGGCGGCGCGCTCAAGCTGCTGTTCTGGCAGGCTCCGACCTTACTCAATCCGCATTTCGCAGTCGGCACAAAGGACCAGGAGGGCTCCCGAATTTTCTACGAGCCGCTAGCGGCATGGGATCCCGACGGCAATCTGGTGCCGGTGCTCGCCGCCGAGATCCCGGAAATCGAGAATGGCGGGGTGGCGCCCGACGGCATGTCGGTGACTTGGAAGCTCAAAAATGACGTGCAATGGCACGACGGCCGGCCGTTCACCGCCGATGATGTCGTGTTCAACTGGCAATACGCCGCCGACCCGGCTACGGCGGCCACAACGATCGGCAGCTACCAGAATGTGACGGTCGAGAAGGTCGACCCGTTGACCGTGCGGGTGCGCTTCGCCAAGCCGACGCCTTTCTGGGCCGATGCTTTTGTCGGCCAATTCGGCATGATCATCCCGAAACATTTGTTCGAGCCTTATAAGGGCGCCAACTCGCGGGCCGCCCCGGCGGACCTGAAGCCTATCGGAACCGGCCCGTATCGCTTCGTCGACTTCAAGCCGGGCGACCTGGTCAAGGGCGAGCGCAATCCTTCCTATCATCTGTCGGACCGCCCGTATTTCGACACGATCGAAATGAAGGGCGGCGGCGACGCCGTTTCGGCTGCACGCGCGGTGCTTCAGACTGGCGAATACGACTATGCGTGGAACTTGCAGGTCGAGGACGAGATCCTTGCAAGGTTGGAAGCTGGAGCCAGTGCCAGGGGCCGTGTCGAGATCGTCGCCGGCGGCAGCATCGAACACATCGAGCTCAACAACACCGACCCCTGGAGCGAGGTCGACGGTGAGCGCTCCAGCGTCAAGACAAAGCACCCGCTGTTCAGCGATCGGGCGGTCCGGCAGGCCCTCGCCCTGCTCATCGACCGCGCTTCGGTGGAGGCTCATATCTACGGACGCACGGGGCGCGCGACAGGCAATTTCATCAACAACCCGCCGCGCTTTGTCTCGAAGAATACACGGTGGGAGTTCAACATCGACCGGGCAAACCAGGTATTGGAGGAGGCCGGGTGGAAGCGGGGGCCAGACGGCATCCGCGAAAAGGACAGGAAGCGGCTGAAGCTGGTGTTCCAGACGTCGATCAACGCGCCGCGCCAGAAAACCCAGGCAATTGTCAAGCAGGCTTGCCAGAAGGCGGGCATCGACATGGAGCTGAAGTCGGTGACGCCGTCGGTTTATTTTTCGTCGGATGCTGCGAACCCCGATACTTACGGCAAATTTTATGCTGACGTGCAAATGTTCACGACGAACTTGACGGCGCCCGACCCGGGATTCTTTATGCGCCAGTTTCTGACTTCGGAAGTAGCGTCCAAAGACAACAAATAGCAGGGCCGTAATATTACCCGCTGGCGGAATGACGAGTACGATAATACCTTCCAGGCGGCCGAGGGCGAGCTCGACCCGGTCAAGCGGGCGGCGCTG
>JAFAHQ010000422.1 GCA_019237135.1 Alphaproteobacteria bacterium | reverse complement strand
GGCAAAGTGATCGGCGGCGGGTCATCGATCAACGGTCAGGCCATGCAGCGCGGCTTCCCGGAGGATTTCGACTCCTGGGCGGCTCTCGGCAACGACGAATGGTCGTATGAAAAGGTCCTACCGTATTTTCGCAAATCGGAGCGCGATCTCGACATCCAGGATAATTATTGCCACGGTGCCGACGGACCAATTCTCGTCAGGCGGCGTCACACAGGCCCGACGCCGGCCATTCAACAGGCGTTCCATGCGGCCTGTATAGCGGCAGGATTCGACACTACTCAGGATAAAAATGGCCTGCACCCCGCCGGCCTTGGCGTGACTCCCTCAAATAACATTGACGGTGTGCGGGTGAGCGCGGCGATGGCGCATCTCAATCCGGTGCGTCACCATCTGAACCTGACGGTGCGGGGCGAGGTATTTGTCCGCAAGATCGTGATCGAGGACGGCGCGGCCGTCGGCGTAGAAGCCGAAAGCGGCAGGAAGGTGTTCCGCGTCGACGCCGATCGGGTGGTGCTGAGCGCCGGGGCGATCCGATCGCCGCATCTCTTAATGCTCTCTGGCGTCGGCCCTGAGGAGCACCTGCGGCAATTCGGGATACCTGTTGTTCGTCATCTCCCCGGGGTCGGCCAGCACCTGATGAACCACCTCAGCGCCCAGATGACCTTTAAGGTCAAAGACGGCATCTCGCTCGCTGCTGATCGTGATGCAGTGCACTTTGCGTTGCACTACACCGCCCAAGGGTCGAGCGCCATCAACGATATGGTCTTGAGGACCAGCACCGTCGTCGACGAACGGCAGGAGCATGTCGCCGGCGTACGGACCAAATATTTGAGCGGTGACGTTCCGCCCGGGCGTGCGGCACGGATCTCGTGCACGCTCGGGTTGCCCGATGGCTCGGGATACGTTCGATTGGCCTCGGCCGACCCCAGCATCCAGCCGTCCTTCAACTATTGCTATCTCCAGCACCCGAACGACGTTCGACGGGTGAGGGAAGGCCTGCGAATGGCGGTGAGACTGCTGCAATCCGACGCGTATAAGGACGTGGCCGATTACCGGATCCACCCCACCGACGACATTCTGGCCGACGACGACGCTTTGGACCTCTGGATACGCCAAACCGTCGGCACAGCCAGGCATGTGTCCGGAACCTGCAAGATGGGACCGGACGCAGATCCGATGGCGGTGGTTGACCAATACTGCAGAGTGAGGGGCGTCCAAGGGCTGTGGGTGGCTGATGCGTCGGTGATGCCGCGGATTCCCAGGTCAGGCGGCGCTCATGCAACGGTGATCATGATCGGCGAACGCGTCGTCGACTGGATCGTGGCGGGTTAACCTTCCTTACCGCACAAGGCCGGGCATGGACGATCAGGCTTCCTACTCCGCTATTTCGGGTAGATGCGCTGGTAAACACCCGGCGACCCTTCGTCATGGCGCAATTGCGGCTGCACCCGTCGGGTCCACGGATTGCTGGCGCGGGCTCTGATCCAGGCCTCGCTCTCCGAGACCTTCGCATGCTCGAACTCGTACACGGTCAAGTATTTGGGCTGGCCCTCGACAGCGACAAACCGGCGAGCGCCGAGGCACCCGGGCACCGTCAAATAGCCTGGAATATAGACCGTATTGTACCAGGCGTTGAACTCTTCCTCGATCGCGGTCGAAACATCGATCCGCCCCATTTGCAGAAACGGAGCCATCGCTACGGTCTGTTCGATCGGGTTTGTGTGCATCGGAAAGATCTGCCGATACGCATTGCGTAGGAAGTTCCGTCCGACCCGGCTCGTTCCGATCTTCGCCCGCTGCGGCGACGGCTGATATTTTACGGTGTCGAGGTATGCGGCACTGCGCAATACGTTGTGATCCTCGAGCTCATACATCGCGAGGTATTTCGGGCCTCCTCGGATCGCGCTGTAGCGACCCGCACTGAGAAAACCCGGAACCTGAAGCAGTCGCGATATATGCTCCTCGTCGTACCAGCGATTGAACTCGGCCTCGAACCCGGCATCGATGTCGGTCCACACCATCAGCAACCCGGTCCCGCGTGTTTTGCTCAATGTTGTTTTGCTCATTGTCATCTCCTGGAGTGCAAAACGCCCATTATCCTAGTGTCGGTCTCGTCGTGCCCGACCTGATCACGGACTCCCTGGGTACGCGCTGGCACAAGAGACTGAACCCTACCCACAAAGCCGGAATGATGCACACAGCCCAGCCAGCACCGTAGCCGCCCGTCAGGCGGAGCAGCAGAGAAAAGGCAAATGGGCCCAAAAGCGCACCGATTTGACCGAACGACAGGACGCCGCCGGTCACGGCACCGGCGCTGCCGGCGGGCGCCAGGCGAGCGGTCTCCGACAGCAGAATTCCGTGCCACGACATCGCCGTGGCGCTCAGCATGGCACCCACCAGCCCCATGGCTGCCATCGGCCAAGCCGCGGTGAACCGACCGGTCACCGCTATGCTGCCAGCCATCCCCAGAGCGAGGCCAGCCATCACAAGACGGGGCGCCAAGTGGAAACTGCCGACCCAACCCCATAGGACGCGGCACGGCACCGCGACGGCAACAACCACAGAGAACAGGAAGCCGGCTGCGGACAGCTCGTAACCGAGGGCTACGAGGTAGGTCACGAAATAGGCAGTGAATACCGATTGGACGCCATTGAACGCGAAGCAGGCGAGTGACAGACCGCGCAGGTCGGGAGCCCTCACAACCGACGCAATGGTGGCGCGAAAATCGGCGAACCGGAACCGTCGCGAAGGTACGCGGTCGTCGTCGAACCGGGCCCGCAAGGGCTGCAGCGCCGCCGCGAATGCGACACAAGCCGCCGCTATGGCCAAAACCGCGCCGCGCCATCCCAACGCGGCTGCCATCGCCGGACCGAGAAAGCCACAGATCAGCAAGCCTGCTGGTACGGCAGTCTGCTTGATCGAAAATATCAGCGGCGCCAAGCGAGGTGGCGAGACCTTGTAAAGCAATTGTGAGCTAGTGGGGGTCGAGACCGCGGCGCCGCCGCCGCCAATAATCGCGGAGGCGGCGAAGCCCGGAAGCGAACCCTCAGCTGCCACCGCCATGCCGCCGCCCAGCAGGACCAGTGCGACCTGGCTCATTCGCAGCGCGCCGTTACGGACGATGAAGCTGCCGCAGCCCATTTGCGCGACCAACGAGGCGGCGGCGGAGGTACCGTAATAGACGCCAACCCAAGCAGGATCGGCGTGGAGCTCGGCGATGACCAGTGGTGCCAACACCGCCGGAAGCACCTTGCCGACCGACGCGAAGGTTTGCTGCAAAAACATCGCCGCCAGGGCGATCAACATACGGGACAAACTACTACCTCGTTGCCGAAATTAGCGATGGGATTGCCACTGCTGGCAAATCGAGGAAGAATTGACCGCGCAACCGACACTTCCTCCGGTAAGCGAGGCCAGAGAATACCGCGCATCACTGATCCATAGATGCTCTCCTCCACACATTCGCCAATTGCCGCCAGGCACTACGCGGCTTCGACGGGTCCAAACCCGGCTCCATTTTATCGTCGTCTACCTTTCTACCGAGAGGTGCGCAGAACCGCCGTCTCGGTTGCGCCCGCTTCGGGGACCGGCGGCAAGCCCCATGCCGAACCTCCGTTGTCACACGAAAATCACGATGTCGCCTTCCCGCCAGCGGCGCAAGCTCGGGTCCGCCTATTTGGTTTCGCACAGCTGGGAGATTCACCAAATTTTCTTTCTTGCCAAGTCTACTTTACACTCGGTAGCGCTCGATTCGGAGCGGCAGGCGCGCCGAGGCGATCGCGGCCGCCTGCCGCATCGCGCTCGGGGAGGGTCGGCACCAGGCACTTGGAACGGGGGAAGCCGAGTGCTAAGCGATGACGGCGGACCTCGGCGAACAGGGCATCTCACGAACCTTGGACAATTGTTGAATGCAGGAACAACGCACGCGGGATTCGAGCGAGCCGAGAGGACTAAACCCGATCGCCGACCGGCCAGCAACCGACGAAGACATCGAGCAATTCAAGGCTGCGGTCCTCGCCAAGCTCACCGCCGCCGTCGGCAAGGATCCGCCGGCTGCTACCGGCCGGGATTGGTTTTTCGCAACCGCCCTGGCGTTGCGCGACCGCATCATTCACCGCTGGCTGGCGTCTGACCGCGCGAGCCTCGCCCAAGGCCGCAAGCGCATTTACTACCTGTCGCTCGAGTTTCTGATCGGCCGGCTGCTCAACGATGTGGTCGGCAATTTGCGCCTTACGGAGGTGGCGCGTCGCGCGCTTGGCGATCTCGGCGTCGATTACGACCGGATACGCTCCGTCGAGCCCGATGCCGCGTTGGGGAACGGCGGCCTCGGCCGGCTCGCCTCATGCTTTATGGAAAGCATGGCGAGCCTCGGTTTGCCGACCTGGGGTTATGGTATCCGCTATGACCACGGTCTGTTCCGCCAAATCATCAAGGACGGCTGGCAGCAGGAATACCCCGAAGAGTGGCTATCCTTCCGGAACCCCTGGGAATTCGAGCGGCCCGAGGCTACCTACGATATTCTTTACGGAGGGCGGGTTGAGACCGTCAAATCGCGCGCGGGCGGTCTGCGCCATGTCTGGCAGCCGGCGGAATCGGTGCGTGCCGTCGCCTACGACACGCCGATCGTCGGCTGTCGCGGCGCCTATGTCAACGCGCTTCGCCTGTGGTCCGCCCGCGCCGCCGATCCGATGCGTCTGGACGTTTTCAACCTTGGCGACCACGTCGGCGCGCTGATCGAGCAGGCGCGAGCCGAGGCGATTTCCAAGGTTCTCTATCCGAGCGACGCGACACCGGCCGGACGCGAGCTGCGGCTACGCCAGGAGTATTTTTTTGTCTCCGCTTCGCTTCAGGACCTCGTGCAGCGGCACTGCCGCTCGTACAGCGCGATCTATACCCTGCCAGACCACGCCTCTATTCAGCTCAACGATACGCATCCGAGTATCGCCATCGCCGAACTGATGCGCATCCTCATCGATCAGCACAACGTTCCTTGGGACCAAGCCTGGGACATCACCGTCGCCACCTGCTCTTACACCAATCATACCCTGCTGCCGGAAGCCCTCGAAAGCTGGCCCGTTCCGCTGTTCGAGCGCGTGCTGCCGCGCCATCTGCAGATCATCTACAGGATCAATGAGCACCATCTGGCGGCGGCGATGCGGGTGCATTCGCTCAGTGAGGAGGCCGCCGCAGCGGTCTCGCTGATCGATGAAGAAGACGGGCGCCGCATCAGGATGGGCCACCTCGCCTTTATTGGCTCCCACCGCACTAATGGGGTGTCGGCGCTGCACAGCGAGCTGTTGCGCAACACCCTATTTGCCGATCTCGAGGCCGTTTATCCCAATCGCGTAGTCAATGTGACGAACGGCATCACTTTTCGACGTTGGCTGCACCAGGCCAATCCGGGTTTGACGCAGTTGATCTGCGAGGTGGTGGGCAGGCGAGTGCTCGACGACCCCGACGCCGTCACGGTCTTCGGCGAGCACTGTGCAGACCCGGCAGTGCAGGATCGCGTTATGCGGGTAAAGCGAGCGAACAAGATCGCTCTGGCGCGAGTGATCCGCGAACGCCTCGGGCTGGTGGTCGACACCACTGCGCTTTTCGACGTGCACATCAAGCGTATTCATGAGTACAAGCGGCAATTGCTCAATCTGATCGAAACCATTGCGCTTTGGGAGGAGATCCGCGCCGAGCCAGCACGCGGCTGGGTGCCGCGAGTAAAGATCTTTGCCGGCAAGGCAGCCGCCGGCTATGCCGTGGCCAAGCTGATCGTCAAGCTGGCCAACGACATCGCGACGGTGATCAACACGGACCCGTGTGTCAGGGATCTGCTGCAGGTCGTCTTTCTGCCGAATTACAATGTCAGCCTTGCCGAGGCGATCATCCCGGCGGCTGATCTGTCGGAACAGATTTCGACCGCCGGGATGGAGGCCTCGGGGACCGGCAACATGAAGCTCGCGCTCAACGGCGCTCTGACCATCGGTACGCTCGACGGCGCCAATGTCGAGATTCGTGAGCGGGTCGGATGCGAGAATATCTTTATTTTTGGCCTGCACGCTGACGAGGTCGCCCAGCGGCGTCGCAACGGGTGGGACGCGGCTGAAATCATTGCCGGATCGCCGCCACTCGCGCACGCGATTGACGCCATTGCGTCTGGTGTCTTTTCGTCCGGCGACCCGCATCGCTTCGACCGGCTGATCCAAGCGCTGCGACAGGCGGACGACTACATGGTGATGGCAGATTTCGAAGATTATTTTGCCGCGCAGCGGCGCGTCGACGCCCTGTATCGCCAGAGGGAGGCCTGGACGAAGGCTTGCATCGCGAATATCGCCGGTATGGGCTGGTTCTCGTCCGACCGCGCCATCCGCACCTACTCCGAGGCGGTTTGGCAGACGCCGCTCGAAGCGTAATTGCGGCAACGCATCATAAAATTGCCTAATTGATATCGCAAGCTTCCAGCCGATGGCTGCTCAGGAGCGGCCGGCTGGCGACGAGCACTTCAACCTTAAGGAGAAATCCCGCTGTAGATCTGCTGCAGATACAGCAATCGTCAATTTGCGCCTCAACGTTTTGTTGTGGCTGAAGGCAGCCCGAGGGGGAGATGCCCGGCCCTTTATTGGTGTGATGAGAGGCCCCGCACCGTTATCTTGTTCGGCGATTCGATGCGCAGGAGAGGAGCATGATCGAGGCGGTACGGCTCGGGGTCATCGTCCCCAGCGTCAACATCGTCGTCGAAGAGTGGTACCCTCGCGTCGTCCCGGATGGGGTCAGCGTCCATTTCGCCCGCATGCTGATTGCCGACGGTAGCTCGCCGGAAAAAATTATCGCGATGGATCGTGAGGACGGCATGCGCGCGATCGGCCAGATCGCCAGCTGCCGGCCGCACGCGATCGCCTATGGCTGCACCGCGTCGAGCGTCATTCAGGGCCACGCCTTCGATGAGCGACTTCGGGACGAGATCCGGCATATCGCCGGGATTCCGGCGACAACCGCAACCGACAGCATCTTCGCCGCCTGCCGTGCGCTCGGGCTGAAGCGGGTGACCGCGATCTCGCCTTACACCGAGGCCGTCGACACGGCCGAACACCACTTTTTCGCCGAGGGCGGGGTCGAGACAATCGCCAGCGCGTATCTCGATATCGCCGACGGCTTTCGCCTCGCTGAGCCCGAACCCGATGCGATCCTGGACTTGGCGCTCACCGCATGGGACCCGCGGTCCGACGGGCTGATCGCTGCTTGCCTCAATTTCCGTTCGCATCCGGTTATCGACGCGCTGGAAGCGAAAATCGGCAAGCCGGTCGTCACCTCCACACAAGCAGTGCTTTGGCATCTGCTGCGGCTCGCCGGCGTCGACACACCGATCCCCGGCTTTGGCCGGTTGTTGGGCGAGCATTAGCCAAGCCATGGGAACACTGGGTCTGCCGCACAGCTCGCACTGGGGC
>JAFAHQ010000361.1 GCA_019237135.1 Alphaproteobacteria bacterium | reverse complement strand
TGTCGGTTTGATGCCGAAGGCATAGCTGCGCGACTTGACGAAACTTTCCGCCGCCTGGACTGACTCCTTCATAACATCGCCAAGCTTGCCGGTCGCCGTCACCCGGCCCTTTCCCGGCAGCGTGACCGCTTCGATGGTCAAGAGCTCCCCGCCGACCTCGGTCCAAGCGAGACCGGTGGTGATCCCGACCATGTCCTCACTCTCCGCCTCGCCAAAGCGGAAGCGCCTAACTCCAGCATATTTTTCGAGATTGCGTCGCGTTACCGCCACCCGCTCGCCCTTCTTCATCAGGATGTCTTTGATAGCCTTGCGGGTCAGATTGGCAATCTCGCGCTCGAGGTTACGAACTCCGGCCTCTCGCGTGTAGTATCGGATTATGTCACGCACCGCGTCGTCGCTGATGCTCCACTCGTTTTTCTTGAGCCCGTGTGACGCCATCTGCTTGGGAATGAGATGTCGACGCGCAATTTCGACTTTTTCGTCCTCGGTGTAGCCGGGGATACGGATGATTTCCATGCGGTCCATCAGCGGCTGCGGGATGCGCAGCGTGTTCGCCGTCGTCACGAACATCACGTCCGACAGATCGTAATCCACTTCGAGATAGTGATCGTTGAACGTAGAGTTCTGTTCAGGGTCGAGCACCTCGAGGAGGGCGGAAGACGGGTCGCCTCGCCAATCCGCGCCGAGCTTATCGACCTCGTCGAGCAGAAAAAGCGGGTTCGACGACTTTGCCTTCTTCATTCCTTGCAAGACTTTGCCAGGCATCGAGCCGATATAGGTGCGCCGATGGCCGCGGATCTCTGCTTCGTCGCGCACGCCGCCGAGCGACATCCGCACGAAATTCCGTCCGGTCGCGCGCGCGACCGACTTGCCGAGCGAGGTCTTGCCGACCCCCGGCGCTCCGACCAGGCAAAGGATCGGACCCTTCATCTTCTTCATGCGCTGTTGAACGGCGAGGTATTCGAGGATGCGCTCCTTAACCTTTTCGAGCCCAAAATGGTCTGCGTTGAGCACCTTTTCGGCCCCTTTGATGTCACGTTTTATCTTAGTTCGGTCGTGCCAAGGGACCGAGAGCAGCCAATCGAGATAGTTGCGGACGACCGTCGCTTCCGCTGACATCGGACTCATGCTCTTGAGCTTCTTTAGCTCTGCCATCGCCTTGTCGCGCGCTTCCTTCGAGAACTTGGTCTTGTTAATTTTGTCTTCCAGCTCGGACATCTCGTCGCGGCCGTCCTCGCTCTCGCCGAGTTCCTTCTGGATCGCCTTCAACTGCTCATTTAAGTAATATTCACGCTGTGTCTTCTCCATTTGGCGTTTGACACGGTTTCGGATCCGTTTTTCGACTTGCAGAACACCGATCTCGCCCTCCATATATCCGAATACCTTTTCGAGCCGTTCGGAAACCGCGGCGGTCTCAAGCAGTTCCTGCTTCTCGGGAATCTTTAAGGACAAATGCGAGGCGACCGTGTCGGCGAGCTTGCCGGGATCCTCGATTTGATTGATCGAGACCAGCACCTCTGGCGGAATCTTCTTGTTAAGTTTGATATATTGCTCGAATTGCGAGACTACGGTACGCGCCAGCGCCTCAGTCTCTTGTTGCGCGCCGGTGCTCTCTCCGATCGTTTCGGCAAACGCCTGGAAGAATAAATCGTTGTCGGCAAAGCGCTGGATCCGAGCGCGCTGCCCTCCCTCAACGAGCACTTTAACGGTGCCATCGGGCAGCTTGAGCAACTGGAGCACTGTACCAACAGTGCCCACCATGTAGATATCCGACGTGGTGGGATCGTCTTGCGCAGCATTCTTCTGGGTGACAAGAAGGATCTGCTTGTCGTCTTTCATCACGTCCTCGAGCGCCCGCACAGATTTCTCGCGGCCAACAAAAAGCGGCACGATCATGTGTGGGAAGACGACGATGTCGCGAAGGGGCAGAATTGGATAGAGCGCAGCGCGCGCGGGTTCTAACATGAGCCCTCATCTGCAAAGGACCATCCCGGGAGGGGTCGGGAAGGCGAGAATGACAACACCACCCTAAGGTTGGCCTCGTTTCGCCGGCAGTCAAGTCGCGATGCGACGGCCGTGGCCTGCTCTTGCACGGCGTGCTCAATCGCCGGTGCCGACATCGCCTTGACGATCGGAGTAGATGTGGAGTGGTTTTACCCGGCCTTCGACGACCTCGCGGTTGATCACGATCTCGCTGACGCCAACGAGGCTCGGCAACTCGAACATCGAGTCGAGGAGAATCGCCTCGAGGATCGATCGCAGCCCCCGAGCGCCCGTCTTGCGCAGTATCGCTTTGTGGGCAACTGCTTTTAGCGCCTCTTCGTTCAATTCCAAGCGAACATCTTCCATCTCGAACAGCCGCTGGTATTGCTTGACTAGAGCATTCTTCGGTTTGGTAAGGATGTCCACCAAAACCGCCTCATCGAGATCATCGAGCGTTGCTACGACCGGAAGGCGGCCTACGAACTCCGGAATCAGGCCAAACTTCAGGAGGTCCTCGGGCTCGAGATCCTTAAGGATCTCGCCGGTTTTTCGCTCGTCGGGCCCGCGCACTTCGGCGCCGAAGCCGATCGAGGTGCCCTGGCGACGCTGGGCGATGATCTTTTCGAGCCCCGAAAAAGCACCCCCGCAGACAAACAGGATATTGGTGGTGTCAACCTGGAGAAATTCTTGTTGCGGGTGCTTGCGGCCGCCCTGCGGCGGCACCGAAGCGATTGTCCCTTCCATGATCTTCAGAAGCGCCTGCTGCACGCCTTCGCCCGACACGTCTCGGGTGATCGACGGATTGTCGGACTTTCGCGAGATCTTATCGACCTCGTCGATGTAGACGATCCCGCGCTGCGCACGCTCGACGTTGTAATCGGCGGCTTGCAGCAGCTTTAGGATGATGTTTTCGACATCTTCACCCACGTAACCGGCCTCGGTCAGCGTAGTCGCATCCGCCATCGTGAACGGTACGTCGATAATCCGTGCGAGGGTCTGTGCGAGCAGCGTCTTGCCCGACCCGGTCGGCCCGACCAGCAAAATGTTCGATTTCGCGAGTTCGACGTCGTTGCTCTTTGCACCATGAGCTAAGCGCTTGTAGTGATTGTGCACGGCGACCGAGAGGACGCGCTTGGCATGGTCCTGACCGATCACGTAGTCGTCGAGCACCTTGCAGATGTCGCGTGGTCCGGGAACCCCGTCGCGCGACTTGACGAGCGTTGTCTTGTGCTCCTCACGGATAATGTCCATGCAGAGCTCAACACATTCGTCGCAGATGAAGACGGTCGGCCCAGCGATCAGCTTCCTGACCTCGTGCTGGCTCTTCCCACAAAACGAGCAGTAGAGCGTATTCTTTGAGTCGCTACCGCTGGATTTGGTCATCGCCACTCCGTCACCGGCGGCCCAGCCCCCGGTTCCTCGAGTATATGTGCTCCTGGCCGATCAACAACCAGTTAATCATACGGGACGCGGCTTATAGCGCACTCTTCGTCAGTCGCGCGCCCTCGGCTATTTGAAACCTCTCTCCGACTCGTCGCGGCCGGGCCGGTTTTCTACCACCTCGTCGATCAGCCCGAACTCCTTCGCCTCGAGTGGCGACAGAAACTTGTCGCGCTCGAGCGCAGCCTGGATCGCTTCAAGAGGTTGGCCGGTATGCTTGACGTAGATCTCGTTGAGGCGCGCCCGCAAGGCGAGGATCTCGCGCGCTTGGATCTCGATATCTGTAGCCTGCCCCTGCGCTCCGCCCGAAGGCTGATGAATCATGATTCGCGAGTTCGGCAACGAATAGCGCTTGTCCTTGGCACCGGCGGCTAGCAGCAGCGAACCGGCGGAGGCCGCCTGACCGATGCACACCGTCGCGACCGGCGAGCGGATGTACTGCATCGTATCGTAGATCGCGAGGCTCGAAGTCACGACGCCGCCAGGCGAGTTGATGTAGAAATTGATGTCCTTGTTCGGGTTGTCCGCTTCGAGGAAAAGTAGCTGGGCGCAAATTAGGCTGGCTACAGCATCGTGTATCGGGCCGACCAGAAAAATGATCCGTTCCTTGAGCAGGCGCGAATATATGTCATAGGCCCGCTCGCCCCTATTGGTCTGCTCGACGACCATAGGGACCAGGTTGTTCATGTACTGTTCGAAATGGTCGGACATTCAAGTTCTCCTTGGCAGAGCCGCGCGGCGGGCGCTTGGCTCGGATTTGGTCAACTCGGTAACGCATCCTCTCCAGGGTCGGCTTCACGGAACAATTCCTGCGGTGTAACCTTGCGTTCTCCGATTTTGGCCAGCTCGACGATAAAGTCGATCACCTTGTCCTCGAAGATCGGCGCCCGCAGAGTGTCGATGGTGCCGGGGTTCTGGCGATAGAAATCGAGGACTTGGCGCTCGTGACCGGGATGCCGGCGCGCCTCGCGGGTGAGCGCCTGGTTCACTTCGTCCGGGGTAACAGTAATGTTGTTCTTGCTCCCGACTTCTGCAAGCAGCAGGCCGAGCCGTACCCGGCGCTCCGCTATCTTGCGATATTCGGCCCTTGCGGCCTCTTCGTGTTGGCCCGCGGCGCCAGATGCTGAGGCGGTAGGAACCGCGTCGGCGTCGGCTTCTCCGACGGACGGGATCGCTTCGACGCCGATTTCTCCGGCGGCTGGGATCGGGTCGGTGCCGGCAACCGCTGGCGCAGCTTCTCTTCGGGCCTCGTATTGCCTCCAGATAGTGTCGAACTCAAGATCTACCATGCCCGATGGGACGGGGAAGTCGTGACCCTCCGCCAGCTTGTCGAGTAACGACCGCTTGAGGCGCAGACGCGATGCCGCATCATAGTCGCGCTGCAGCCGCTGCCGCACCTCCTGCCGCAGTTCGGCAAGGTTCTCCAGGCCAACCGCTTGGCCGAGCTCGTCGTCGATGGCGATCGGCAAACGCCGACGGACCTCCTTCACGTCAACGCCAAAGTCCGCGTCCTTACCCGCGAGATCCGCAACCGCGTAATCCACGGGGAAGGTGACGCTAACCTTACGGTGCTCGCCGGCGGTCGCGCCGACCAGCTGGTTCTCGAGGCCCGGAATGGAGCTGCCCGTCCCTAGCACAATCTGGCGATCCTTGCCACCCGCGCCCGGGATATCCTGCTCGCCGATCCTCCCCTCGAGGTCGACGAGAAGGATGTCGCCATTTTCCGCAGGGCGCTCGACCACCTCCGATTTACGTTGCTGCTCGGCGATCCGCTCGATAGCCTGGTCGACCTCCTCATCCGGTACTTCGACAACGAGGCGTTCGATGTCGAGGTCGGCGAAGCTCGGCTCAGGGATCTCGGGCAACACCTCGACCGCCATTTTGTATTCGAGATCGGCCCCTTCATCGGCGGATACGATGTCTACCTTGGGTGGTAAAGCCGGTCGCAGCTGGCGCTCGCTGATCGCTTCGGCCGAGCTCGCTTGAAGAGTGTTCTGCAGCACCTCGCCGCGCACCGAGGGACCGAACCGCGTGCGCAGGATCTGCATCGGCACCTTGCCGGGGCGGAACCCGGGCAGCCGGACCTGCCGGCCGATCTCACCCAGCCGGCGGATAATCTCCTGCTCAAGATCCCCAGCCGGCACGGTGATCGTGTATTCGCGCTTGAGCCCCTCGGCGCTGGTTTCTGTCACTTGCATGGAGCGAAGCCTATGAACACCAAATCATTGCCTCGTGGGTCGCCGTTGGTGCGGGCGGGGGGATTCGAACCCCCACGATTTGCATCGCTGGAACCTAAATCCAGTGCGTCTGCCAATTCCGCCACGCCCGCCGCTGCTGCGGGAGCGGCCATCGCGACCCGCGGGCGGGTTCTTATCACAGCGGCCCTCCACGACATAGTCGAGCATCGTCGACCGCGAGGCGTGGCCGCACCGCATCATGGGTCCTCATCAAGTTCGCAACAGGTTACGGATCGCGCTCGAGGCGGCGACCCGACCCTCTCCGCGGTAAGCCTCGTGATTCGCCTCGATCTCAGACAGGAGATAGAGGTAGTTGACCATGATCCCGGCAGATTGCTGCAGGCCTTTGGGGGAGGTGTCGCCAAGCCAGTTCAACCGCTCGACTCGCGCTCCGTTGCTGAGATGAAAATGGGCGACGGGGTCTAACGCGCGGCCGGAGGATGTGCGTTCATACAACAGATAGCGGGCGCACAGCCGGATCAGCGGATCGCGCAGTGCCGCGGCGATCCGCGCGTCGTCGTGGCGCTCCAGCAGCGTTGTCAAATCCCCATCCGTCGGCTCTCCGCCCAGCGCCTCGACTGCAGACCGCTCGGTCGGCAGCAGTATATCGCCGTGCGCCGCCTGGCTCTGCCGCTCGAGCCATGCGCAGAAGCCAGGAACCGGCGACAGCGTGGCGAACACTTTGAGACGGGGCAGCTCGGTTGCCAGCGCATCGACGACCCGCTTGATCAGAAAGTCGCCAAAACTGATCCCGGCGAGGCCGCGCTGGCAGTTCGAGATCGAGTAGAAGATCGCGGTGTCGGCCGAATGCGGATCGCCGATCGGGGCTGCTTCATCGAGCAGAGCGTGAATGTCACCCGTCATGCCGGCGACCAGCGCCACCTCGACGAAGATCAGTGGCTCGTCGGGCATGCGGGGATGGAAAAAGGCAAAGCAGCGGCGATCCGCCTCGAGCCGGTTTTTCAGATCGGTCCACCCCCGGATCTCGTGAACGGCCTCATAGGCCATCAGCTTCTCGAGCAGCGCCGCTGGCGATTCCCAAGTGATTCGCTTGAGCTCGAGAAAGCCGATGTCGAACCAGTTAGCGAGCAGCCGCTTCAAGTCCTCCTCGAGGCCGGCAAGCAAGGAATCGCGTTGCCCGAGATCGATCAGTTCCGCGCGGCGGTCGACGAGGAACTTTACCCCTTCAGGGAGCGCGTTGAACTGGCGCAAGAGGGTGATGCGCGGCGGCTCCAGTGCCGCGCGCAACGCCCGCTCAGAGGCCGCGCGCTGGTCGGCTCCGGAAGCGTTGATCAATGCGTTGCAGCAGCGGTCGATTTCGCGCCGGTCGACATCGAATTCGCCGGCGAGCAGCTGGAGGAAACGCTCGCGCCCCTCGGCGTCCAACGACAGATAGGTGCGCCCGAGATCGGCTGCCCGGGCGCGCGCCGTGACCTCGCCGCCGCGCCCATCGAGGCAGCTCAGCATCTGTTGACGCAGCTGGTCGGCGTCGGCCGCGGAGCTTTCGGGTCTGGGCGCCCCGGCCAGAACACCGCGCGCGGATTCGGCGATCTCGCGCCACGCGCTCCGAAGATTGGTCAGGGTTCGGTCAAAGACGCCTTCGAAGAAACGAGCGGGAGCAGGAGCAGGATCGGTCATAGCGGCTCTGGTGGCCTCGGACGACGTCGGACGAGACGTGAGAATGCGAGCGCCGTCAATCCCCAAACGAGGTTAGCGCGGTTATCGGGAAATTCCCGCCGACCACGAATACAGCGAAAACCGCAAATGGCCTAGCCAGGCGCCCAATCAGCGCGACTACCATGCCGTAAAGTCAATGGCTTGCACCGCAAATTCCTAACTTAGCGAACAAGGAGATTTCTCGCGCCAAACAGGGGATCTCAGCGCACGAACAAGCAGGCCACCCAGCGGCTTGCGGCCTATCAATGAAGCACTAGGGAACGGCCACGCAACAGGTCGCGCAGTGTCGGCGCGAGCGCCTCGACGAGATCCTCCGAGATCAGCCCGGATCCGATCCGGCCGGCGGCGTCGCCGTGGATCCAGGCCGCTGCCGCAGCGGCCACAAAGGGCTCCATGCCTTGGGCCAGGAGCCCGAGTACGATCCCGGCGAGGACATCGCCGCTTCCGGCCGTGGCCAGTTCGGGTGGCGCGTTCGCATTGATTGCGACCCGGCCGTCGGGAGCGGCGATGACCGTATCGGCGCCCTTCAGCAGGACCACGGCCCCGCTTTGCCATGCCGCGTGACGCGCCCGCTCCGGCTTGCCGCCGGCGACGTCGAAGAGGCGCGCAAATTCGCCCTCGTGTGGTGTCATCACGCAGGGCGACCGGATCGCCGAGAACAACGTCTCGGGGTCGTCGGCGAACGAGGTCAGCGCATCGGCGTCGAGCACGACGCGCTTCTCTGCTTCGAGCGTCGCCAGCGTCATGTCGCGGGTCTCCGCGCCCACTCCCGCGCCCGGTCCGATCACCACCGCGTTGCGCCGCTTGTCCGCGAGGAGTGCGCAGAAATCATTGGAACCGGCGACCGGGTGGACGATGACGCCGGTCAGTGCCGCGGCATAGATCGGGAACGCGGCCTCGGGTGCGGCAAGCGTGACGAGCCCAGCACCGGTACGAAGAGCGCTCTTCGCCGCCAGCCGGCCCGCGCCGGTCATCTCTCGGCCACCGGCGACCAGCGCATGCCCCCGCGTGTATTTGTGGCTTTCGAGGCTGGGCCGGGGTAATCCGGCGCGCCACCAGACGGGATCGTTGGCGACCGTGTCCGACGCGACATGATCGAGCACGGCCTCGGGAATGCCGATTTGCACCAGTGTGGTTTCGCCGCAGTGGCTGCGTCCGGGCAGCAGCAGGTGGCCCGGCTTCTTGTGAAAGAAGGTGACGGTCGACGCCGCCCGGGGTGCGATTCCGCGAACCTCTCCACTCGCTCCGTCGACCCCGCTCGGGACATCGATCGCCACGACCGGCAGCCGGCGCTCGTCGAGCGCCTCGATGACCGCTCGCGTGACCCCGTCGATCGGGCGCGTCAGCCCAGCGCCGAAGATGCCGTCGATGACGAGAGCGGCTTCGTCGAGAGCCGCCGGCATTAGCGGCTCGACCGCGCCGTGCCACCCCGCTGCAGCCTCCGCCGCGTCGCCGCGCAATCCCGCGACTGAGCCGAGCAATGCTATGCGAACCGGCCAGCCGCGCTGCTCCAGCACGCGTGCCGCGACAAAACCGTCGCCGCCATTGTTCCCCGGTCCGCAGAGGACGACGAGCGGCCTCGGTGACCAACGGCGCGAGATCGTATCGGCGACGCCACGGCCGGCCTTATCCATCAGCGCGCTGCCGGGAACGCCGCCGGCGATCGTCAGCCGGTCCACCTCGCCCATCTGCCGCGGGGTCAGCAGGGCATGGCGGCGCCAGCCCGCCCGGGAAATCGTCATCGGCCAGATGTGGGCACGTATGGGTGCACAGGAAACCCCGGGAAGCCCGGCCTTGACGCCCCGCCCGCGAGTCGTTACCTCCAGCGCCGGCGGCGGGTGTAGCTCAGCTGGTTAGAGCGCCAGATTGTGGATCTGGATGTCGTCGGTTCGAATCCGATCACTCGCCCCAGCTGCTCAATCTCTTGTGGCGGGCATCGCGATGCGGCGCCCGGTCCAGTCCGGCCCGGCGAGCCGAGCATGTGCCGCGGCCGCAGCATCAACGCGATCGCGCGCCTCGGGCAGCCAAGGGACGACGCGGCGGGCGCCTAGATCGATGTGCAGGTACATCAGCTCCTGGGTCGCGGCGCGCGCTCCGTTGACCAGACTGAACATCTCATGCGCCAGATGCAGGCGTTTGCCGTCGGCCCCGAGGATCTGCGTCGCGACCCGCACCTGCTCGGCGACCAGCAATTCGCGCTCGTAGAGATTGTGCGTCTCGGCAACAAAGGTGCCGTGGTTGGTGGCGTCCTTATAGGCGCGGCCGATGCCGATCGCATCGAACAGCGCGTCGGTGGCATAATCGAACAGCACGATATAATAGGCGAGGTTCATATGGCCGTTCGCGTCGATCCATTCCGGCAATACCTCGCCTTTGTAGCGATCGAACGGTGTCGGGAAACTCATCAGGCGGGGCGAGCGGCGGCGAGTATCGCCACCGGGTAGGCATAATCGATCCTGTCCGCGTCGACGTGGATCGGGATCCCAAGCCGATCATCCAAGGCGGACGCCTTGAACATCTCGATGATTTTGAGATCGTCGCCGGGGTTCGGAAAAGAGCGGGCGAGCAAGCCCCGCACATCCCCGCGCAGCTCGTAGAACGTCGAATCCGGCTCGGGTAGACCGGCCGTGCCGAAGAGACCCTTGAGCTCGCACAGAGTCAGGCAACGGGAATGCGAGGGGTCGCGTAATTTCTCGAGACGGTTGAACGCCGCCGCCTTTGCCGGATTCTCTGACGCATAATCGTCGACAACGACAATGCGTCCCCCCGGAGCGCAGACACGCACCATCTCCCGCAGCACCGCGGCGGGGTCGAGAAAGTGGTGGAACGAGAAGCGGGTGGTCACGATCGTGAAATCGCCATCATCGTAGGGCAGCGAATACACGTCGCCGTGATGCCATGCGACGTTCGCCAAACCGTTGTCAGCCGCCAGCTTGGCGGCACGCTCGAGCATAGCCGGGGTGACGTCGATCCCGATCGCCTCGCGAACATAGCGGGCAAAGGCGCACACGACGAGGCCCGGGCCGCAGGCCACGTCGAGAACTCTGTCGTCATAAGCCGGCCGCGCGGCGGCGACGATCATTTTCAGCGCGTCCTCGTCGGTGATCGCGGCGGCGGTGCTGAACACCGTCGCTTGGCGGGTGAACTGGTCGAGGATCAGGTCTTGGTGATTGGCGTCCGTCATCGAATCTCCGATCGCGATTGCGGCGCCGGCTCAGAGCGGGCCGTTCGGCAGCACCAAGACCTTGCCGTTCCGGCCGCCCTGCTGGGCACGGACCAACGCGGGCTTGATGTCTTCGATCGGGTAAAAGGAATCGATCGGCGCCTTCAGCACGCCGTCGCGGAGTTTGATGGCCAAGTCGGCATAGATCTCCCGTACCTGCGCGGGGGTGCGCTTGGCGAGCCCTCGGCCCAAGTTGAACCCGGTCAGACTGACCCCGCGCATGTTGAGGGCGGCGCGGCCGATCGCCGGATCCTCGCCCGACATCGAGCCGTAGCTGACCACGACGCCCCCATCGGCAACGCAGTCGGCGATGCGCCGGCACGCGTCACCGGAGACCGCATCAATGCCGAGCCGGATCGGCGCGCCGCCCGTAACCGCTCGCGCGCGCTCGGCAAGGTCAGGCCTATCTTTCAGCACGACATCGGCGCCTAGGTCGCGCAACTCCGCAGCGACGTCGTCGCGGCGCACGACGTTGAGCGTCTTCACGCCGCGTGCCTTCGCCAACACGATCAGATGGCGCCCGACCGCTGAATTGGCGACATCCTGGATGACCCAGTCCCCCGGCTTGAGGTCGACATGATCCTCCAACAGCAGCAGGGCCGTCGCCGGATTGATGCGCAGCATCGCCGCCTGCGCCGGATCGAGCCCCGCCGGGACCGGGATCGCGTCCTCGCTACGGATGCGGCGGCGCTGCACCCAGTTCTCGCGCTGCATATTGACCACGAGATCGCCTGGCCGCACTTGGGTCACACCGGCACCCAGAGCAGCGACCCGGCCGACGCATTCGGCGCCGGGTGTCGCCGGGAGCGGAGGCCGCAGGCGATAGCTGCCGCGGCAGAACGAGACGTCGGCCGGGTTGATCGGAAAGGCGAGCACGTCGAAGACGACCTCGCCCGGACCCGGGGCACCGACATCCGGTACCTCGACGCAACTAGCCACTTCCTGCGGTGTGCCATATGCGGAGAGATCGATCCGCTTCATTTCACCACCCTCCATCGATGCCAATTGCTTGACCTGTGACAAAAGCGGCCTGATCCGAGGCGAGAAAGGCGATCATCGCGGCGACCTCGTCGGGAGTGCCGAAGCGGCCGACCGGGATCGCCTTGGCGCGCTCTCTGAACCCGACTTCGAGATCGTCGCCATATTCGCGACGATTGGTGCTGATCGCCCGCGAGGTGCGGATCGGACCGGGGCAGACGGCGTTGACGGTGATCCCGAACGGCGCGAGATCAAACGCCAGGGATCTGGTGAAACCGACGATCGCGGCCTTCGAAGCGGCGTAGGCAGCGCGGTGCCGCCCCGGCCGGAAGGCGGCCTTGGAGGAGACGCTGACGATGCGGCCCCAGCGCGCCTGGCGCATCGTCGGCACTGCGGCGCGCGCCATCAGAAAGGCGCCACGGGCGTTGACACCCATCGTCTTGTCCCAGGCCTCGACCGGCACGTCTTCGATCTCGTTGCGATCGGCCCCCTGCGGCGCACCGGCATTGTTGACCAGGATATCGAGCCGGCCATAGCGCCCCAGCACTTCCTCGACCATCCGGCCGGCATCGGCTTCGACGCTGACGTCGCCAAGAGTAGAGGAGGCGGTTCTACCGCTCTTGACGAGTTCCTCGACCAGGCTGTCGACACCGCCCCAGGAGCTGTCGAGGTCACCCTCGACATTGTGCTCGTTGGCAACACCCGTCGAGACCACATCGGAGACGACGACGGTCACCCCGGCCGCCGCGAGCGCTCGCGCCGTCGAGTTGCCGATGCCGATGGGCTTGCCGCATCCGGTAATCAGCGCAACACGAGCGGAACTCGGCATCGCACACTCCTTTCCTCCGATCGCATCACGATGGAAGAGAGTACGGTTCACGCGGTCAAGTCTGAAGTGCTCACACAATCGCCAAGATTTGCACCGACTTGTCTGGTCCGCTCGGCCGGCACCAATACCGGCGCCATCTCGAGGCATTCAATGCCGAAAATCGGTGCGATCCTTACCCTGTTGCTGATCACATTGGGCGCAGACGCCGTCCGGGCGGATGAGAAGCCGGAGGGCGAGCTTCCGGCGCGGGTGGCGACCCACCATGCGATCATGCTCGGCGACCACCGGTTCGAGTATGACGCAATCGCCGAGACTTTGCCATTGACCGACGCGAAAGGTGCGACGACCGCAACGATCTTCACGATCGCCTATCTGACGGACACGGCGCCGGGACACGAGCGGGCGGTGAGCTTCGTGTTCAATGGGGGTCCGGGCGCGGCGTCGGTCTTTCTGCATCTAGGGGCTCTCGGCCCGCAGATCATGGAGACCCCGGAAAACGGGGCGGTGCCGAACCCGCCGGTTCGTCTCGTCGACAATCCGGCGACCTGGCTTGGCTTCACCGACCTCGTCTTCGTCGACCCGGTCGGTACCGGCTTCAGCCGCGGCAAGGGCAAAGAGGAAAATCCGGACAAGCCGTTCTGGGACGTGCGTACCGACATCGCCTCGCTGGGGACGGTCATCCGGCTATGGCTGACCCGGCACCAGCGCTGGAGTTCGCCGATCTATCTCGTCGGCGAGAGCTATGGCGGGTTTCGGGCAGCGACGCTGGCGCAAGAATTGCCGCGTGATGTCGGTGTCACGGTCAACGGTCTCGTTTTGATCTCGCCGGCACTCGACCTCTCGGCCCTTCATCAGGACGAGCGCGACTTACTCGCTGCCGGCTTCTTCCTACCCTCCTACGCCGCGATCGCGGCCGTGGCCGACCCGTCCGCGCGCGGCCGAGATCGCGCTGCCGTCGAGCGCTTTGCCCTCTCGGATTACCTCGTCGGTCTCGCCGGTCTCAAAGGCGATCCCCCGCCCGGTGACCCGTTCATGGCCAAGGTCGCCGAAATCGCCGGAATTCCCGAAGATATCATCCGCCGGCACCGCGGACGTATCCCGCGTCACGTTTTCGCGCGCGAGATCCGCCGCGGCAAGGGAGAGGTGGTGAGCCTCTATGACGGTGCGATCGCTCGCCCCGCCCGCCCTGACGAGGGCCAAGAAGGCGGTCCCGATCCGTTGCTTCAGCCGGCGGTCGCGGCTTACGGGGCCGCGTTCAACGCATATGTTGCTGACGCCCTCCGCTATCACACGGATCTGCCTTATCGAGTGCTTCCCCACGACATATCGCGGCAATGGAACTGGCAAGGCGAGCGCCAGGGAGAGGGTTTGGGTCTGGCAATGTCGTCGCTCGAGACCGCACTTCTCGAGCATCCGGGAACCAAAGTTCTGATCGCCAACGGGCATTATGACCTGGTGACGCCCTACCTGGCTTCGCGCTGGCTCGTCGACCAGTTGGCGGTCCCCGCTGCGGTGCGCGCCGGGATCCGACTGCGGGTCTATGAGGGCGGTCACATGATGTATATGCGCCCGGATTCGCGCGCGCTGCTCTCCCGCGACGCCGCAATGCTTTATGCCCAGCCCGGTGCGGCCCCGCCCTCCCAATAAGCGGACGGCGCAGCAGGTTCGTGCACCGCACGGGCGCGAGCTCGTGCGTATTTGCGAGCTTGCCGCGGCAATCCTGATCTATCTGCTGACCCGCTCGCCATCGGGGTGACGGGAGGGGCGCGCTTCGGCAATGAGCCGGTCGAGCGCGCCCAGCAATGTCGCCTCGATCTCCGGCCCTCCGTCGAGGTGCTTCAACAGCAATGCCACTGCTTCGAGGGTCGACTGCGCCTCGCGGCGCGGCTCGCGACGAACTCGGCCGTAGCGCGACCTGTGCCGCGGGTTGAGCACCAACCGCTGCAGCTTTAATAGCCATGGGTTCCGCCACCACAGCGTCTTTGCCTCTTTCCAGGTGCCGTCGAGCACCACCACACCGGCGAGACCGCGCAGCGTCGCCTCCTGATCCGGAGCGGGCTCGCCGCGGCGGTCGAGCGCGATGACTTCTCGCTGATCTTCGAACGACGCCGGACGTGCCGAGCCCAGGTAGAGCACCGCCCAGCGTTTTGGATCAACCGAACGACCCAGCGCCCGCGACAGGTTCGGCCAGGACAGCCCGACCACGAGCTTTGTGTGGCTCAGCAGGGCGCAGGTCAAGGCCGCCGTCGCCAACACCTCTTTCTTCTCCTGCGGGTGCTGCAGGATCAGCACGAAGAGCCGGTTGTCGATCGGTGCCGTGCTCGCCATGCCCGACGAATAGCACGGCCGATCGCCGGGGTTTATCCCCACGCGCGCGACGTCGGCAACGGCCGGCAATTGAGCTGTGCGGTGCTGGGCACTGTGAGCGAGAAGGTTGTGGTGAACGGATTTCCCGGATCGGTCCCCGCCGAACCGGGAAATTTGAAATTCACCGTTCAGGGGCTTGAATCCGCCGCCGATTTGGCATAATATCAATTGCTTGTAACTCAAATTCCCAATGCCCACCGAACCGGGAACTTCCATCAGGGAACCGGGAAATTTTGCCGGCGAACCCGCCGAGATTACCCGGTTAAGGCCTCTATCCGGGAAATAACCGGGAATCCCGGATGCGGAAATCGCCAGGTCCGGTCGGTCGCTCGGTGCCGTGCTCGCCGTGCCCGACGAATAGCACGGCCGATCGCCGGGGCTGTATCCTGACTCGCGAAAGGTCATCAAAGGAGAACGGAGATGGCTCTCGAAGTAAGGCGCATTGTCACCGGACACGACGCGAACGGCAAAGCCGTGATCAAGACCGACGAGCGGCTCCCTGCCGCCAGCAGATTGGGGCGGCCGCACATCGCCGGCTGCGAGATCTGGTCGACCGATCGGATGCCCGCCGACAATTCCGACGCTGCCGACGCCGCTCAGCGCAAAGGGTTCGTCACCCGCTACAACTATGTTGACACGGGGCAGGGCACGGTGATCCGGATCACTGAATTCGCCCCCGGTGGGCCAAAATTCATGCACCGCACCGAGACGGTCGATTACGCTCTGCTGCTGTCGGGCGAATGCGATCTCGAGCTCGACAGCGGCGAGGTGGCGCATCTGAAACCCGGCGATGTCGTGGTCCAGCGCGGCACCATGCACGCCTGGGTCAACCACGGGCCGGCGCCCTGCGTATTCGCGTTCATCCTGATCGACGCCAACCCGGCTACGGTGGCAGGGCAGGAATTGCGGACGCATTTCCCGGCACCCTGAACCGCGAGCGCTACCACGATTGATTGAGCGGCAACGCTTCGCCAGAGGTTAGCGTCACCGATCAGGCCGCGGCCGGCGTCTATTCGATTTAGGTGCAGCCTGGGTGACCCGGCGGACCGCTATCGGTCTTCTCGGTGCTCTCGATCCTCGCTGTGACACTGCCCACGGATCTCGCCGCCCGGGAACGCGGTATCCGGCGTCGTCCCGGATGTCGTGTGGATATTGGCATAGGCGGTGTTGGACTCGAGCGCATCCACCAGCGCGTCGAAGGCCGCCGGACCGATCCCTGAAGCACCGGCACCGGCCTGAACATTTTGCCCTGGGATCGCTTGGACGTTCTGATAGGTCCACATGCCGCTCACGGTTCCACTGCCACTACTATCCGTATTACACGACGGTGGAGTCGGTCCCGTACCGCTAAACGCGACGTTCGTGCAGAAGAACACCAGGATGCCACCGGAGTCGTGGGACTTGCCCAAATGGATGTGAGCAAACAACACCGTGCCCGTCTTCGGCGGTGTGGTGCCGACGTTCGAGTAGGTGAGCGTGTAGGCGATCGTGCCGGCCTTTTTATCGAGATCGAGCTCTACCGTACCCCGCCCATCGGACAGGACCGCCCCGGTGTAGCCGGTGGTCACGGTCAAGGCGGGACTCGGCACGGAGGGGATAGCCGGCACGGTCACGGAAGTCGGTATCGATCCGATTTCGTTGAACCCGCTCAAGCGCGCCGAGAACTCCTCGGCATAGCCGTAACTGGCCGAGAAGCTCACGGCACCCGCGATCAAACCCGCCTCTAAAAGTTTGAAGCGAAGCATAGCGTCCTCCCTTACCTCTTGATGGATTGCGCAACCATCTTGCCGAGTGGATCATTTTTAGCAAGTAACGTTTGTTAACGGTGACTAACGAGCGCTAGGGTTCGTTCATCACATTTTGGTGAACCTCGCGCTAGGCGGTTGAGGGAGTAGTGGCTATCGGCTCAGGACGACATTGAGGATCGCGGTCTTGCCGCCCTCGACCGCGCGCATCGCATCGCGGATCGCGCCTGGCAGCTCGGCCGGCCGGTCAACCTTCTGCCCGTGAAGTCCGAAGGGCTTGCCGAGCTCGGCGTAATCGGGGCCGTCGATCGTCACTCCATGCCAGATCTCGGCCTCCTGAGCGACACCATCGGGGTAATGGTGCAGGTGGCCGGTTTGCATCGCGCGATACTGGCCGTTGTTGCACACGACGATCAGGATCGGCAGATCGCTCCCCCGCGCGGCACCCAGCGCCTGAACCACCGGGTTGTAGAGCAGCGAGCCGTCGCCGACTAATGCAGCAACCGGACGGTTACCGGCGCCGAGCTTGACGCCGAGCGCGGTGCCGAGCCCTTGCCCGAGCCCCCCGCCGGCGCGGAAGAAGCTTTGCGGCTCGGACCACGCCAAGTGCTGTTGCAGCATGCCCGCGTGGGTGATCGTTTCCTCGACGTAGACTGCGTCTGCCGGCATCGCTTCGCGCAACGCGCCGGCGAGCGCCAAGGGGTCGATCCCGGCGCCGCCTTTGGTCCTCGCCTCGGCCTCGGCGGCGCACTCCGCGGCCACGATCCGGTCATGCTCGCGCTGCCATCGCGCACGGCGGTCGGCGTGCTTGCCGGCACCGACACCGGCCGCCTTTGCGGCCTCGACCAGCAGACGCAAGGAGGCCGCGACCTCTCCCTCGAGATAATGGTCGGCCTGCAGGCTCTGATAGACCATCGTGCCCTTGAAGGGGTTCTCGTCGATCGCGACGACCGTTCCGGTGGTCGGCTTACGGCTCGGCGGGTACCAGGGAGCGCGGCAGGCGACCAGAAGGACGAGATCGGCATCCTTCAGGAAGGGCTGGATGCCCGAGCCGAGGTGCAAAGGATGGTTCTTTGGGAAATTCGCAAAAGCGGCGCGCCCGCCGACCGGAATGCCGAAGAGGTCGGCGAGCTCGACGAGTGCCATGAACGCGTCGGGATCGCGGCCCGCGCTGTCGGTTAGGATGATCGGGTTGCGGGCTTGGGTCAACAGCTCGGCGATCTTTTCGACGTCGGCGTCCTTGGCCCGAGTCTTGGGCGGAGGAGGGACCCGGCGCGGGTTCTCGCGCGGCGTCCATTCCTGCAGCATCACTTCGAGGGGGGCGTTGAGATAGACGGGCCCCATCGGGGTGCGCTGCGCGAATTCGCCGGCGCGCACGACATGCTCGTAAAGCGTGTGCACATTTCCCGCCTGGGTCGCCCATTTGGTGACCGGCTCGACGAGGCGCTGCGGTCCGCCGACGATGCTGAGGCTCCTATACCATTGCGGCTCGATCGCGAGGTGTGGATCCTCGCCGAAGCTCGTCGACTCGCCGGACATGATCACCATCGGCACCTCGGCCAGCATCGCCGAATGCATACCGGCCGAGCCCTGCAGCAGTCCCGCTCCGGCGTGCAGCAATACCGCCTGCATATGGCCGGTCATCTGCGTGTAGCCCATTGCCATGTCGACGGCCAATGTCTCGTGCCAGCAATCGATGTAGGCGGGACCCGACTTCTGGTTGACCTTCTGGCGGGCGAGCGCCTCCCACACCGGCGACCATTCCGAGCCGGGCGAGGAGATGATGTAGTCGAGGCCCAAGCTGCGGAACGCCTCGAGGATCGCCTCGCCACCATCGCAATACTGTTTCATCACCCGGCCTCCACGACGCGAAATGCGCGCCATGATAGCCGGGCGCCGCCGGGACGCGCTATCCTTCAGCCATTGCCCGCGCGCCGCGGCGCCAAGAGGAGAAGCGCATTATGGAATTCGGGATGTTCCATCAGTTTCCGGCCCTTCCCGGCCGCA
>JAFAHQ010000292.1 GCA_019237135.1 Alphaproteobacteria bacterium | reverse complement strand
CCAGAAACGAGAAAATTGTTCGTTAATTTCTCGGTAATCTCGGTTAAATATTAGCGATCCGCCGCCGATCGCCGGCGCGGTGAGCGGCTTGTCGCTGCGAGGAGATCTTCGGCTGGCAGTCAACTCGGTCGGCGATGCTCAGCGCAGCATCGCATCGGCCTGCGACGATACCGCTGGTCGGGAGATCACGCACGAAAGTCGTCGCAGGTAGAGGGATTTGCCGGTCATCGCCGCGTCTTTCGGTGTATCCTCACTGCTAGTCGTTTCCGATCGTGGATCGGCACACCTCCATGATAACGCGCCGGGCTCTATTGCTGCTGGCGGCCGCGAATCCCGCAAGCTTATTCGCATTTCCGGTCCGAGCCCAACTGCAGCACTTTGCGACCTCCGAGCTCACGATCGTCAGCGCGACGGGACCGCATCGCTTTACCGTCGAAGTTGCCGAAACGCCGGAGCAAATGGAGCAGGGGCTGATGTTCCGGCGAGCCATGGCCCCTGACGCCGGGATGCTGTTCGACTACAAGGCGCCAACGGTGGCGACGATGTGGATGCGTAACACCCTGATCCCGCTCGACATGCTGTTCGTCGATGCGCGGGGCCGGATTGTCAACATCTACCAGCGCGCAGTGCCCCAGTCGCTCGATGTGATTGCCGCGGCGGCACCGGTTCGCGCGGTGATCGAACTGAATGGCGGGACGGCCGCGCGGCTTGGCATTGCGCCCGGCGATCAGGTCCAGCACCCGATCTTCGGAAATGCGTCATGATAGGCGGTCGAGCCTTAGTCGCCGGCAGCTAAAGGAACTCGGTGAGCAAGCTGAGAAAGGCGTCGAGACGGTCGTGGTGCACCCAATGCCCGGCGCCGTCGAAGGAGACCACACGGGCATGTCGAAAGTGGCGCAGGCGACCGTCGGTCTGCGGGTTCGCGGCCCAGCTCTCCTTACCGTAGACGAGCAGGGTGGGACAGGCGATGCGCGCCCACAGCTGCTCGATTTCGGCCTGCGGCATACCGTAGGCCGAATTGGCGCGCGTGTAATTGTCGAATTTCCAACTGTAAGTGCCATCTTCGTTCTGGTTGACGCCATGCTGGGTCAGGTGGCGCGCCTGTTCGGGTAAGAGATGCTGGTTGGCCTCCTGCATGCGCTTTAACGCGTCATCGATCGAGGGATAGCGTCGCGGCAAGCGTCCCGACAGCCGGCGAGTTTCCTCGATCCATTCGTGCATCCGCTGGGCGAGCGGCACCCGCGCCCGCTCGGCGGTCTTTTCCGGCGATGCCCCCACGCCTTCGATCGCTACCAGGCGGCGCACATTGTCGGGATAGATGCCGGTATAGCGCAGCGCGATATTGCCGCCGAGCGAATGGCCGATGATGGTGACCGGCGCCAGTTCCTGCTGATGGATCAACTGGGCGAGGTCATAGATGAAGGCGGCGAGCGTGTAGTTACCGTCGGGCGACCATTGGCTGTCGCCGTGACCGCGCAGGTCGGGCGCTAGGACGTGCCAATCGTGCCGCAATGCAGTGGCGACCCAGTCCCAATTTCGGCAATGATCCCGCCCGCCGTGCAGCAGTACCAGCGGGGGGGCCCCCGGATTTCCCCAATCGACGTAGTGCAGCCGCAGGCGCTGCGAGAAATAAATGCGGGAGGTCGGTCCGGAGCTGTCGAGGGCCATCTGTACGTCTCGTTGGTGGGCGGCAACACGAACGCCGCCCTAAACATGCGAAGACCCCCGCGCGCTCACAGGCGTCAGGCGGGGGTCGCTGTCGCGAAGTCTTTCTTCGCGCTCGGGTTGGAAACCGAGCTAAATCTTGGACTTTGAACTCGGTTGCCGATGCCAAGCGGTCGGCAACTCGGTCTCTCCGGGTGGCGTCATGTCTGTTGCGCACCCTCCTTCTAAGTTGACGACAAAAGTCATCTACGACTGTCGTTGCAGCGCGTCAAGGGGCAACTCCCGACCTTGTGCTCGCCGGCGCTTGAATCCGATGGCGCCGTCGATTATCTTGTTGGCACTCTCGATCGGCGAGTGCCAAGTTCGCGTTCGAGGATATGCTATTCTTATGGAGGGATTCCGTGAAGTTTCGACCGTTGCAGGACCGCGTGCTGGTCCGTCGCCTCGAGGAAGAGGAGAAGACGAAGGGCGGCATCATCATCCCCGACACCGCCAAGGAAAAGCCGATGGAGGGCGAGGTGCTCGCCGCCGGACCCGGCACGCGCGGCGATGACGGCAAGCTGCATCCGCTCGACGTCAAGGTCGGTGACCGGGTGCTTTTCGGAAAGTGGTCGGGCACCGAGATCAAGATCGATGGCGAAGATCTCGTCGTCATGAAGGAAAGCGACATTATGGGCGTGGTGGCATAAGGGGAGAGGATCATGGCAGCAAAGGAAATCCGGTTTCACACCGACGCGCGCGAGCGGATGCTGCGCGGCGTCGACATTCTGGCCAATGCGGTTCGAGTGACGCTCGGGCCGAAGGGCCGCAACGTCATTCTCGACAAATCCTTCGGGGCGCCGCGGATCAGCAAGGACGGCGTAACCGTCGCCAAGGAGATCGAGCTTGCCGACAAGTTCGAGAATATGGGCGCGCAGATGGTTCGCGAAGTCGCATCTAAGACGAGCGACGCCGCCGGCGATGGCACGACCACCGCGACCGTGCTTGCGCAAACGATCGTGCGCGAAGGTGCCAAGGCGGTGGCGGCGGGGATGAACCCGATGGACCTGAAGCGCGGCATCGATCGCGCCACCGACGCGGTGGTCAAGGAAATCGAAAAGCGCTCCAAGAAAGTGTCGACCAACGACGAAATTGCGCAAGTCGGCACGGTGTCAGCGAACAATGATCTCGAGATC
>JAFAHQ010000115.1 GCA_019237135.1 Alphaproteobacteria bacterium | reverse complement strand
GAATACCCGGCCAACGCCTTCGAGCAGCTCTGGCTGTCGCGCTCGGCTTCGCCAACCTACCGCGCTCAGGTCCAGCCGCTCTTCGAACAAATCCGCTCCCTCGGCATCACCGCCTGAGCCCGCCCCCGGGGGCGCTAGGCCGCCCCGCCAATATCCACCAACAGCCGCCGCGATGGGCTGGGCATTGCACTTACAGAACAGCCCGGCAGAGGCACCCATAGCCATTATCCGCTAGGTGTTGCCGGCATAGCTCGCCCATCCAACCCGTCGAGTCCGTGACCGATCCCGGAGCGGGGTCGTTTACTGAAACTGCAAAACTGACCGTAATCGCGTCAAAATCTAATCAAATTATATCGACGGACGGTATTCTGACGCTCAACTGGACAGTGCATTGATGGAATATAACTACGGTGCGTATCGGCTGAGTGGCAATTGCGGATGGCGCGCACTGGCCATAGGGCCGGACTCACTTGTAGAAGGAACTTCAAATGCTCAGTCTGATCAATCGGTTTCGCAGTGACGAGCGCGGGGCCAGCGCCACCGAATATGCGATGCTTATCGTCTTCGTCGCCCTCGCCATTGCAGTGGGCGCGCAGACGCTTGGCACTGATCTCAGCGATATGTTCACAAAGGTCGGTACTACCCTCAGCGGTATCAATATTCCTACGCCATAGCGCCGCCTAGCATGGCGGTCGGCAATGGATACCCATTTCCGACCCGCCACCTTGGCGTGACCTCGGCGAGGGAGCGGCGCGGTGCGGACGGCGGTCGTGGTGGTCGCGATCGGTATCCTCGCCATCATCGCCTATGGCGACGTGCACACCCGCCGCATTCCCAATGTGCTCACTGGCGTCATCGCTATGCTCGGGTTGATACGAATGCTCCTCGTACACGACCCAGTCGCAGCTGGTCACACCCTAGCGGCGGGCGCTGCTGTGATCACGGCCGCATTTCTGCTCTTTTGGCGAGGCGCTATTGGCGGCGGCGACGCCAAGTTGGTGGCCGCTGTGGCGTTGCTTATCGGCTATCAGAACTTGTTGAGTTTTCTTTTCCTCATGAGTCTTTGCGGCGGAGCGCTCGCGATCGTCATCCTCGCGAGAGATAAGCTCCGTCAGCGATTCTGGCGCGTCTCGCGGCCGGCGAGGATATCGTCTGCGACGGAGGCCACCGGATGCATCGCATCGGCAGCGCGGTCGACCGTGCCTTACGGGGTCGCGATCGCCGCCGCCGGCGTAATCACGCTAATCCTTAGGACCCCTCTAACCAGGTGAGCGACCATTGCGCGCGAAAACGATCCTTACTCTACTTTTCCTGGTCTCGCTTGGCGTCGTTGTAATTCTCTGCCTACACGCGCTGCCGCAGCGAGTCATCGCCGACACTGCAGCGACCAAACAAAAGATTCTCGTCGCGACCACGGCGTTACCGGCGGGCACGCTGCTGCGAGCCAAGGACGTCGTTTGGCAGCCGATCGCCGGCGCCGCCGAGCCGGGTCAGATCTTTCGGCTTCCTGGTGCTGCCAGTAACGCCAATACCGAGCTCGATGAGCGATCACCGGGCGAAGTATATGGCGCGGCTCTGCGCGCTAACGTCACGGCTGGCGAGCCCATCCGGCGCGCCGCGGTTGTCAAACCTGGCGATCGTGACTTCCTCCAAGTCGTTCTCTCGCCCAGGGCGCGAGCGATCGCGATCCCGGTGGCAACCGGCGGAGCGAGCACCGGCCTCTTGTATCCCGGCGACCGCGTCGACGTCATCCTAACCCAGACCTTCAAAAACGACCCGCCGCTGACCCGCCGCTCTGTCAGCGAGACAGTCGTGGAAAGCCTGCGCGTGCTGGCAGTCGATGCACCTGACACAAAGCCGACCGGCACTAGCAACAGTTTCGGCCGCGCCGTGACATTGGAGGTGACGCCCGAGCAGGCAGAGAAGATCAATGTGGCCACCGAGCTTGGCAAGCTGTCGCTGACATTGCGCAGCATCAGCGGTACTCACGGCTTTGCCGCGACCTTGACACCGGAGCCGGGCAGCGCCATGCGCATCAAGCCAACCTGGGCGGGCGACGTCTCGCCGGCGCTGGGCGATGCTACGCCGCCGCATAAGGTCATCGCCGCCGAGCAACCGACTGTAGAAGTCATTCATGGGACCAAGACCGTGATGGTGAGAGCCGAGTGACAGTTGACGGCCAGCTGTTCGCCCGAATCGAGCGGCGACTCCACCGGCATTGGACGATCGCAGGAACCGCCGCATGATGGGTGCCCTTCTGACGTTAAAGAGCCCCCTTGAAAGCCCTGCGCCGATCGAGAGGGCGGTCAAGGCGCCCACAGGTCGGGTTCGGTTGATGGCGTTCGCAGCCGACGGCGAGTGCGAGTCCTGCTTACATACTTACCTGTCACAGCTATCCTTCCCCAATGCCACCATCAAAATCGGGGGCATTGCCAGAGCCATTCAGTACCTCGGCGCCAAACGGTCGCCCGAGAGCCTGATTGTCGACATCAGCGGTGCCGACATGCCGGCCTCGCTAGTGCGTGATCTCGCCGAGCTTTGCGAGCCCGGTGTCACGGTCATTGCGATCGGCGACCGCAATGATATCGGCCTGTACCGCGACCTCGTGCAGGCGGGCGTCAGCGAATACATCGTCAAGCCATTGACCCTGCAACTGCTGGCAAAGGCGTTGTCTCCGAAACCCGCCGCGGCCGAGGGCAGCCCGATCAGCCGGAAGCTTGGAAAGGTGATTGCCGTCGTCGGCACACGGGGCGGGGTTGGCACGACGACGCTTGCCATCAACCTGGCCTGGTATCTCGCCAACCGGCCAAAACGCCGGATACTGCTCCTCGATCTCGACCTGCAGAACGGCGACTGTGCCCTTGCGCTTAACCTCAGGCCGACTCCCGGGTTGCGTGAGGCCCTCGCTAACCCGCTTCGAATCGACAGCGTCTTCCTTGAGCGGGCGATGGCGGTTCACTGTGAGCATCTGTTCGTGCTGAGCGCTGAGGAGCCGTTGCGCGCCGACGCGGAATTCAGCGCCGAGGCAGTCGAGACGCTCGTCGGGGTGCTCCGCACGCAATTCCACTATGTCATCGCTGATGTGCCGCGGGTTCGTTCGGCACCTTATTGGCGGGCCCTCGGAATGGCCGATATCCGCGTCATTGTTGCCGACCAGACGCTGCGCTCAGTTCGCGATACGGTGCGCCTACGAGCCGCGCTCGGCGAGGGCAATGCAGCGCATGGCGATCTTCTTGTTGTCAATCGCAGCGGCGAAGGCGGTCGTTACGCGATGACATTGGAAGAGATGGCCAAGGTCGGGCTGCGTCCGAAGGTTGTGATCCCTTTCCTCCCAAAGCTGTTCACCACTGCGGGTTTAGCACCGCGCGGCAAGTTCACCGAATCGGTCGCGGCGCTCGCTACGGAGATCTCGGGCCGAATGCCGGAGCGAACTCCATGGTGGAGGTTGGCCCGACGATGACGACCGAGCCTGATCCCCGGATCACTCAATCCCCCCGTCCGAGTCTCGTGCTCGTAGCTGACACGCCGGCAGCGGGTCCCATGCCGGCCGCCGATCTGACCTTGCTGAACGAGCTAAAGGAGCGGATTCGGACGGTCCTAATGACGAGGATCGACCCGACCGTTGCCGGCCGTATCCCGCGCGCCGCATTGCGGTGGGAAGTCGCGAAGCTGGTGAGCGAGATCGCGACCGAGGACCGGGTTCAACTCAACAAACTCGAGGAAACCGCGCTCGCCGCCGACCTCAGCGACGACATGGTTGGGCTTGGTCCTCTTGAACCGTTCCTCGATGACGACGAAATCACTGACATATTGGCGAATGGGCCATTCGACATCTATGTCGAGCGGCGCGGCAAGCTAGAAAAGACCAGCGCCCGGTTTCGCGATGCTCAGCATCTCGTCAATATTGCACAGCGTATCGCCACCGCCATCGGGCGGCGCATCGACGAGGCGAGCCCGATGGTCGACGCTCGACTCGCCGATGGTAGCCGCGTCAACATTGTATTGCCACCGCTCGTGCTCAATGGCGGCACCATCTCGATCCGCAAGTTCCCGAGGCGGGGCCTCACTTTCGACGCGATGGTGCGTCAGGAGAATCTGTCGCGCGACATGGCGCGCGTGCTGCAGATCGCCGCCCGGTCGCGCCTCAACATTCTGATCTCGGGCGGAACCGGCTCCGGCAAAACGACATTGCTTAACGCGGTTTCACAATTCATCGACGACGACGAACGCGTGATCACGATCGAGGACGCCGTCGAACTGCGGCTTCAGCAGCCGCATGTCGTCCAGATGGAGACGCGGCCACCGAACATCGAAGGCGTCGGCCACGTCCCGCAGCGCGAGCTCGTCCGCAACGCTCTGCGCATGCGGCCGGACCGGATTATCGTCGGCGAGGTGCGTGGCGCAGAGACATTCGACATGCTTCAGGCGATGAACACCGGGCATGACGGCTCGATGTCGACGGTTCACGCCAACTCGCCGCGCGACGCGCTCTACCGCCTGGAAAATATGGTAATGATGGCGAACCTCAACCTGCCGCTAAAGGCGATCCGGATGCACGTCGCGAGCGCGCTCAACCTGATCGTCCACATCGAGCGCATGCGCGACGGCATTCGCCGCGTACAGAGCATCGTCGAGATCGCCGGTATGGAAAGCGACATTATCACCATCCGGGAGCTGTTCACTTTTCAATACCGCGGCGAACGGCACGACGGCCAGATCGATGGCACGTCCGAGTCGACCCGGATGCGTCCCGATTTCGTTGCCCGCGCAGCGCGCTTCGCCCTCGACAGAGAGCTGCTCGACGCGCTCGGCATTAGGGAGGGATGAATTGTCCGACCAAATCACTCTGGTCTTCGTCGGCGCGACGGTTCTGCTCGGCGTGGCGCTATTGCGGGTGCTCCGTACTGAGCGCCGCAGGACGAGGCTCGAGCCACAGCTGACAGCTATTACCACGGTGGCGACGAGAGCGGATAGACCCGTTGTGTCCCTGCGCAGACCCTTGCAACCGCGCAGAGCGCTGCCGGCGTTGCTGGGGGCGCGTCTCGACCCTGCTCTCGCGGCGACCGGCAATCGCATCGGGCTGCCGCACCTCTTCGCGAGCGGGATCATCGCGGCCGCGACGATCGGCTTCACCGCTGCCTTAATGCAGTTGCGGCCCGCGCTTGCAATCACCTTTGGCGGATTTGCAACTTTGGGCGCCCCGGCCCTTCTTCTTCAGGTCGCGCAAAGCCGCTACCAGCGCGAGTTTCTCGAAGTTTTCCCGGATGCGCTCGATCTGATCGTACGCGCCGTTAGGGCTGGTCTTCCTGCGCCCGAGGCGATAGGATTTGCGACGCGCGAGGTCCGCCCCCCAGTCGGCGCCGAATTCCAGCGAATGCTCGACGAAATGCGCATTGGCGTAGAGATGGAAGATGTGCTGCAGCACGCCGCGGATCGCGTCCGCGTCCCGGATTTCCGATTCTTTGTCGTTAGCCTATTGCTGCAACGACAGACAGGTGGCGGCATTGCCGAGACCTTGTCCAATCTCAGCATCATTATTCGCCAGCGCAAGGCGTTACGTCTGAAAGCCCGCGCGCTCACCGCTGAGGCGACAACATCTGCCGCGGTCGTGGCAGCTATGCCCCTCATCGCTGGGGTTGGGCTTTTCCTGATTAATCGAAACCTGATGTCGATCCTGTTCGTCGACCCCCGCGGGCGTTTCATGCTGGGCCTCGCGATCGCTAGCTTGCTTTTGGGTATTGCTGTAATGAAAACCTTGATTAAGAAGACTATGCACTAGCAATGTCTGTAACGCTGAACAACCAAGCGATAGTTAATATCCTTCAGACTTATCTCACCATCCGCATCGGCGAGATGCAATTCGGTCCACTCGACACCTGCATCTTCATCCTGGCATTGGGGGCGGCATTGGCGTCAGTGCTCAATCTCTGGCGAATAGCGCAACACGAAGATCACCAGAAACGACGCTTCGATGCGCTGCGTCGCGCCACGCTCCAGTCGGCGGAGTCGGCGCGAGCACCACACTCGCCCTGGTACCAAAGGCTCGGAACTATGGTTGCGGCAACTCAGATCATTGGCACGGCCGAGCAGAAGAAAATGTTGGCCACCCTTGTCGCGGCCGGGGTCAAAGGACACGGCCATCTTGCCGCCCTCATCGCCGCCAAGGTTTGCAGCGGTGCCTCATTCGTCCCGCTCTGTTGGCTGCTCCTCGCGTGGCGCCAATTTTTTGTCGGGGCGGTCGCGCTTAGATCGGTGGTTCTGGCAGGCGCCTTTATGCTGGGCTGGCGTTGCCCCGAGGTCGTGCTCTCCTGCCTCGCGGCGCGGCGACGAGTGCGGCTTGAAACCGGCATACCCGATGCACTCGATCTTCTCGTTATCTGCGCCGAGGCGGGGCTCAGCCTTGATCACGCGATCGAGCAGGTCGGCCGTGTTCTCGGCCCTTCGAACCCGGAGGTCGCCAAAGAGTTCGCCATGACGGCGGTGGAAATGCGTGTCTCACCGGTCCGCGGCCAAGCGCTCGAGAACTTGGCGACGCGGACGGGTCTTCCAAGCCTACGCGGTATCGTCGCCACGCTCAACCAGGCGATCAATTTCGGCACACCGCTTGCCGAGTCTCTGCGGGTCCTCGCCGCGGAGATGCGCGCTCAGCGTCTGGCTCGCTTCGAAGAGCGCGCCGCGCGTCTCCCGGTCCTTTTGACCCTGCCACTAATGGCATTCATCCTGCCGTCGCTGCTTATTGTGATCGGCACGCCCTTGGCGTTGCGCATTATTGATATGCTGGGAAGGGGCCTTTGACAGCTACCGTCCGTTGACGCCATGCCGTCGCTGTTCGCCGCGATAGCACGAATTTTTGATGACAATAGAGGCACCAGCGCCGCACTGGTAGCCATTGCGCTGCCTGTGTTGATCGGTTTTGGTGCACTCGGCGCGGAGACTGGGGTGTGGTTCACGATCAAATTGCAAAACCAGTCCGGCGCCGATGCTGCCGCGATCTCCGCCGCCTATGAACTCATAGCGGGTAAAACCGATGCCACCTCCGACCTGACGCCGGCCGCCAACGAGGAGGCGACACGTAACGGCTACAAGGGAAGCACGCCGGCCGTTATCTATCCCTATAGCGACACCATCGTCAGCAATGGCGTTGCGGTCACTCTGCAGCAGACACAAGCGGCTTTGCTCGCAGCGATGTTCGTGACTGAGGTGAGCGTGGCCACCAAGGCCGTCGCAACAGTCAAAGTGTTCGACAATCCCTGTATTCTCGCGCTCGGAGGGAGCGGCACGGACTTGGACGTTCAGGCTAACACACACCTCGACCTGCCTAACTGTTCCGCCGTAGCAAATTCGATCGGAGCCAGCGCCATCGCGCTTCACGACACCACCAGTTCGGTAACTGCGGCGACCCTGGTGACCGCTGGCGAGGTTTCCTTACAGGGAAACCCGATCGACCCCGCTGCGCCACCACGGGAATTCACCCTAGCCTTCCCCGCGATGATCGGCGCGCCAAGCGTTGCCGATCCTTACGCGGGCATCCTCACCCATAGCCGTTTGACGTCGGGCACGCAGATGCTGTCCTCCTGCGGGCCGATCACGGCAACGGCTGGCGGCTCCTGCAAGGAATCCGGTTCAAAATTAAGCAACACCACGATCACCCCCGTCACGCTGAGGCCCAACACCCTAATCAATGGCAACTGGAGCATTCCCGCGACTCATAAGGTCGTGCTGTCGCCCGGCACGTACTGGGTTACTGGCAATCTGACCGTGTATGGAACGCTACAGGGCCAGGGCGTTACAATGATCCTGACCTTGAACACGCAGACCAACAAGGTCGGAGCGCTTACCTTCGCCTCCGGCGCGACGATACATCTCAGCGCCCCGGGGTCGGGTCCATTTGCCGGCATCGTGCTCATTCAGGATTCCAATGGCTTACCGGCGGGATGGAGCTATACCTCGACGACCAGCAGGATTGATGGCACAGCTGGCGCGACCTTGAACGGGCTTGTGTACTTCCCGAAGGCGTCAGTGACGTCGTTTCACGGAAACCCGAGCGCCGCCGGCCCAAGGTGCTTACTGCTCGTGGTCAACAGCCTGAATGTCAACGCACTATCGAGCGTCGACAGCGCAGGGTGTGCAAGCGCTGGCCTCGCCAATCTTCCGACGCTCAGCACCGTCGCTCTCGCGGAGTGAAATGCTGATGAGCTCCCCGAAGTGCTTCCGACAGGGACATCGAGCCGGGTTGGCGAACTGCGCTGGCAGCGTAGCCGCCGAGTTCGCCTTGGTGGCGCCCGTAGTGATCCTTATCGCGATAGGAGTAGCCGATCTCGGGATGCTCGCTGCCAGATCGGCCGCATTGGCGGCAACGACGCGTATCGGCGCTGAATTTGCGAGACTTCACCCGCTCGACACGAACGGGATCCAAAACTCGATGCAAGGCGCGATGAGCTTCGCGCCCGCGCTGACTTTTCCAGCGAGCTTTCCCCGCACTTGCGAGTGCGACGACACGACGCCGATCGCGTGCACCGAATCGTGCGCCACAATCGGTCGCGCTCGCCCCAATCGCGTCTTTATCAGGATCAGTGCAAGCCAAGCTTTCACCCCGCTGGTGCCTTGGCCGGGAATACCGACGACCTTGAACGCGACGACGGAGGTGCGGCTGCAATGAATTGGCAGAATTCGTCCTGCCCCCGCGCGGAAGACGGCGCAGCGGCGGTCGAAGCCGGTATCTCCATGTCGGTGCTGCTGCTGCTGATCGTCGGCAGCATAGAGTTCGGGCGAGCGTTGTGGACCTACAACACGATGCTCCTCGCCGTCGAGGAGGCTGGCCGCTATGCAATGGTGTATAATCAGGGTCCACCGGTCACCTGCGGCGCTCAGAACCAGGCTCCACGGTGTCCTACTCTGTCGAATACGCCACTCGCCAATTGCTCGGCCGAGCTTGCACAGCAGGTATTGTCGTCCTACCAGGCTCCAAGAATCGGCGTTTCCGTTACAGAGGACACGGCATCTTCCCCCGCGACGATGACCATCTGCACCAGCTACTCCTTCAACTTTCTCGCCCCGGAACTTCTACCGTACGGGCCTCTCCACCTAACGCATCGAGTCACTGTCCCGTTGATCTGAGCGTAGTCGCCAAGCTAGACCGTACAGGAATCAAAGAGTTGGGACCCTCACGAGCATGCTGTCGACCCTCAACGGCTCCGCTCTAACGAGGCTGCAGAAATCGTTCGCCTACGACGTAGTGATGCGCCTGCTAGCGCTTGCGTGGTCGGTCTTTCTCGCGCTCGCGCTGGCCGTGGAACTCAAGCGAGATTGGCATGCAGCTGATCCGGCGTTGCCGGGTGCCGGCGTGCTGAATATTCCAATACGGCTGTCGATGATCGCGTACCTCGTCATCCTTGCAGCCACGGTTGTCGTGCGGATGCCGCCACTCGGGAAAGCACGCGGCGCCGAGCCGCGGGTTTCGGCATGGTTGGGCAGCGTTTTGATCACCGTTCTCGTTCTTTTTCCTCGCCGCGAACTGGCGCCCGCTGCGGGCTGCGTGTCGACCCTTCTTGTACTTGTCGGAGCCTCTATCGCGGCCGTTGTGCTCATCCAACTTCGCGGATCGTTCAGCATAATGGCCGAGGCGCTGCAGCTCACGACCTCGGGCGCCTATCGTCTTGTGCGTCACCCACTTTACCTTGCCGAGGAAGCCTCCGGAATCGGCGCCGTTATGCAATTTCTCTCTATCTGGACGGTGATGCTTCTGGTGGCGCAGATCGTCTGCCAAATCCGTCGGATGACGAATGAGGAAATCGTTTTGATGGAAGTCTTTCCGGAATACTCAAACTATAAGCAGAAAACTTTTCGGATAATCCCAGGACTTCACTGATCGCCATGCATGAGGGCGATCTATGATGCGGCAACCGTTCCGGTTGCGGCAGGCGTTCAGAGCAAGGCTAGATTGCCGGATACAACGATTACGTAATACGATACGGCGAATAGAACTGGCCAAGGTCGCAACGTTTGCGGCAGCGCGACCGCTGCGAACCCGACAGCCGCGACCTTGGGCAACCACCAAGCAGCCCCTAAATAGGTCTGGGATAGCTGCATTATCGGATTAGCTTCCCAATTGCCCGGATTGGTCAGCGCGTAATTCGTAGTGACGACGTCGGCAATCTGAAGCCCAATGAACAGTACCCAGAGGATCCAGTGAGCTTGCGCCAGCGTTTCCCTGCGCCAAATAATCCGAGCGTTGGTCCTAAAGGTTCGCGGACCAGGAGCTCCCCGTGAAGGCCAGTAGTTTTCGCAATCCATCGACGCTCCAGACCGCGACGTGCCGAAGCGAAGCTACCGTTTCACCTGCGAAAAAAGGGTAAATGCGACTTCATACGGGAGTGGAGATCGCGCTGGCCTCGGCGGTAATCGGGGCCGGCTCCTTAAACAACTGCTAGGGATGTCCTCGGGACCGCCCCGTGCGAGGCTGCCCGGAAATCGATATGCTTAGTTAGAGCAAGCGGAAGAAGGGACTCACGGCCACCAAGATTTTTCCAAAGGCGCCTCGGCTTTAGCTTGACAGAGCCACGAGACGAGATGGCTCACCGAGGTGGGCGTCAAAGGACGGCGTCTGCAACGTTTCCGTGATCCGCCTTTTCAACTCGGCAACCTTAAACGGCTTCGCCAACAGAGGAATGCCGGATACTCCACCGGCGTGCAGCACATCGGCGTGACCGGACATCAGCAGCACTCGTAGTCCGTGGTGGTGCGCCTGCGCGCGATCGATTACAGTCAGACCATTCATTTCGGGCATCGCGTAATCGGCAATCAACAGATCGATCGGCCACTCTCTTTCGAGAATCTCGAAAGCAAGAAACGGATTTCCCGCTTCCCAGACGGCATACCCGCTGTCGCGCAAGAACGCGCTTACCACCTCCCGCACATCCCCATCATCATCGCAAACGAGGATTCGCGATCGGCTCGGCTCCGTAAAGGATGACTCCCGCTCCGGGACGCTGCGTTTGAGCGAGCCACCTTTCGCCTGGGGCAGCCACAACTCGACATTTGTCCCGTTGCCTAGGGAACTGGTGATCCGGACCGATCCGCCAGATTGGACCGCAAAGCCGTGCACGATCGACAACCCTAGGCCCGAGCCGCGACCTGCCTCCTTCGTCGTAAAAAAGGGCTCGAAGGCGCGCGCTAAAGTTTCCGGATTCATGCCGGTCCCAGTGTCCGAGACGAATACGATGAGATAATCGCCCGGTGATAGATCTACTGGCGAGACCCCGGTCTCTGTTCGTCCGTTCTTCGTAGAGATCTGTAGCGTGCCGCCGACGGGCATAGCATCGCGCGCATTTAAGGCTAAGTTTAGGATCGCTAGTTCAAGTTGGTTCGGATCCACCCAAGCTGGCGGTAATTCGGGTCCCGTCTCGATAACGAGGCGGATATCGGGCCCGATCGTTTGTCTCAGCATCTTTTCGACGTCGTCAACGACGCCGGCAATATCCACCGACCTTGGTTCCAAGTGCTGCCGACGAGCGAAGGCAAGCAAATGTCGGGTCAGCGTAGCGCCGCGATCTGCAGCGCGAAGTGCAGCCTGGACTAGCCCACTCGTGCGCGCATCACAAACGACCCGAGCCTCCACCATTTCCAAGTGCCCAACAACCGCGGTCAGCAGATTGTTGAAGTCATGCGCGATACCGCCAGTCAACTGGCCGATTGCTTCCATCTTGTGCGCTTGGCGCAATTGATCCTCTGCGATTCTTCGCTGCCTGATTTCGCCTTCCAATCTTGTATTCGCAGCACTCAGCTCCTTCGTTCTCTCGATCAGATCAAAATTCAGCCGCAAGCCGATCGCGAAACCGCGGCTGGATTTGTAAGCTGCCAGCGTTGTCGCCAGCGCGAAGACGACCATCATGTCGCCATGCACCGGCCAGCCATCCATGAAAAATCGACCCGCTAACGGCAGCGAGGCCGGGAAAACGTAAGCTATAAAGGTCGGCAGATAGAAAGAAAACGAAACCAGCGAAGCTACGCACATTCCACCAATCACGAATGCAACGAAAGTTTGCTCGACTAGGTTATCAGGGAGCAATACGGCGCTGCCTGCTCCCCAAAGAAGCCCCGATAATCCAGACCCCAACGTCGCGAAAATCGCCCATTTCGCCTTCGATCGAACCACCGCTGAGCAAGACCAGTAATATTTCCATCCAATCATGCATATTACGGTCAAAACTAACGTCAGCGCAAGAAAGATAAACCACAGAACCTGACCCATGTAAGACGTCAACACCAATGCGACTAAAGAAGAGTTTACTAAGTTTACTATCAAAATCACTGGAATTTGCTCATACAGAGTATTTAGTCGAACACTATAAATATCGCCGGTAATAATATCGCAATTGTTTGAAAGAGGGATATTTTTCATATATTCTATAATATTAGTGCAGCGCAGAGCACGTTTGATGAACTTTTTTCCTTGATTACCTAAACAGGCAGAAATCTTTCCCGTCGCCAGGAACAGCCACTGTCTCTGTGGCCTGTGATTTTAAGCCTATCGTGTCAAACGAACGTCAATATCACGTCTTTCAAGATGTCAAAAAGACAGACTATATTTAATAAGCTTTTCTGCCATCCGGCAAGCACAGGTATCGCTTGGCATGCGCTGCAGGTTGGCTCGCAGTAGTCCCCTGAACACCGCACGTCGTGACCTGATCGACAAGGCCTTGGTTGGACAACCCGCCCGGTATCCAATCTGTAAATTGCCGCCGGGTGTGCATTATTAGGAGTGTCCGCACGGTACAGCCAATGGGCAAGAAAAAAGGCAAGAATAAGAACGGTGTGGTCTAAATTACGGAAAGTAGGAAGGGTCAGACGCATTTCTGCCATATTCGACCGGTAAAAACGGATATCGGATACAATATACAATCGATAGCTGAGCTACCGAATGACTGTGATACCATTAGCCGTGCGGCGGGCGGATCTAGCAGATGGCCTGCATAGCGGCGTTTGGGCAAGCAACTGCGCGAACAGTCGGCAAATGCGGGCGCAAACTGTGAAATTAAAGCATTCAGAGAGATCAGAGAGATAGCGTGCAGCTGTGGGCATCACTCTGTCGGCGACTGAAGCCAGCCGCTGCCGCCTCAGCGGGGCCAATCGAGCCCGGTGTTGCCAGTCAAGCCTCCGAAGCAGGCGATAAATATCCGGGCTCGACGAATGGTTCCGATAGCGCGATTAATCGGACGTCGTCATTGCTCAGGCAGACTTTCAGCTAGCTAAGTGTTGGAACAGTGGCGATGGCATTGTCGATCGGCATTCTTGGATCACTGGTGATCGAGAGAGATAATTGCCGGCTTGGGAAGGTACCCAAGAAGGCGCGGGCTCTGCTTGGTTATCTGGCGGCGCAGGGCGGGCAGGCAGTCAGTCGCGAGCGGCTTGCCGATT